>CBFHYJ010000005.1:0-56301 GCA_965659945.1 Sedimenticolaceae bacterium
CATAAAGAACACAACCTACAGCTTCCAGACTTTCTCAACCAATGCATGCGGCATGAAGTTTCCACATGGCTGAAAGCAGCACCTTCCGCCATCGCATGGCAACTGGGTTACAACATAGCGCCTGGGGTAGATGCACTAACCGGTGATGGTTTGAAAACCTCCGATATTTCATCAATCAAGAAACAAATCGCACCCGCTATGGAAGACCTCATACTCAACTGTGACTGGACATACTCAGCCATCAAGAAAAATATTGGATATGAATACCGAAACATGAAATCAGGCCAGTCAGAGTTGTTGGAGTGCCTAGAATCTGGAATAAAAATCTGTGACACGATTATCCATTTGCATGAGGTAAACGAAAAATTAAGCGGCCAGCCAGCCCGCCGCTAGAGTTTTAGGATGCCATTACCCAGCATATCGATCCATGGAGCCAAGCGTTGTCACGCAAGAGCAAAATCCACTGCCAATCAGTGCATGAACCCTACAGCTTACGGATGCTCAACCTGTCGCATGCATGGCGCTAGAAAGCCAAAATCAATAAAACGAGGAGACACGCATCCAAACTACGTGCACGGCAAGGAGACACTGGAAGCTAAAGCTAAACGCAGTGAGAAGCTCAATGAGCTGCGAATCTTAGAAAAAGCGATGTTTGATGGAGGGTTTGCCAACGGTACTAAATGGCGAGGTCGAAAACCACGATGACTACTTTTCTGTAAAAAAAATCTCCCCAAAAAAACAATCAAGACAAACCCGACAACCACAGTTAACGCGCCTGCCGCTCCATCGCCTAATACAGCTTTACCAACACCGACGGCTGCAAAAAAGATACAGCTAACAAAAATAAAATCTTCATGGCAATTAATTAACCAACAATAACTGAAACTCACTATGATTCATGTAGAAACCATGACATCGTGTATCAGATCTCGAATCTCAGGCACACAAGAACCACAGTTAGTACCGGCATTTAAGCATTTGCCTATCTTTTCTGGTGTGTCTGCCCCTTGCTCAATTTGCTCAAGAATAGCTTTTCGGCCCACACCAAAACACGCACATACAACCGGGCCAGTATCTACTGCATCACTAGGTGCAATACCCGATAAAACATGACTTCGTTCACTCGCTTCAAGCTCGTGCTTTGCAAATAATTTTATCAACCAGTCCCTGCTTGGTAGGTCGTTACGCTTGCCAACAAAAAAACAAGCATCCAATCGCTGCCCAATAAAACGGGCTCCACGATAATTCTGTTGCTTTGAATCAACGAACTCTCCCCAACTAGGATTGGGATCATTGGCACACAATAAGCTACGTGCATGCGCAGCCCAATTCGACATACTGCTTTTACCTGCTAGCTCGTAGTGCCACAGCCCATCACGCCAGGTTTTGTTCCAGTATTCACTAAAACTGACATCAATATTTTTACGACTCAACAAAAACCCATGCCAATCCATACGCTCGTGTTTTACTTTTACAGGTGTATGTTTAAATTCTGGTTGCCCAGATAGAGAATCAACGAAAGGATTTACCAACGCACCAACCAACCCGTCTGAAGAGAACTGCTTATTCCAGTGCATTGGGATAAAAACATCACCAATCTTTTGATTACAAGTAACTTTTGCCCTAAAAACACCCTCACCCCAACGACTACTAACTCTAACCAACTCGCCATCTTCAATACCATGTGTTGCTGCATCAATTTTGTTGAGTTCAACAAAAGATTCACTGACATGACCATTAAGTCGTGCTGATAATCCTGTGCGAGTCATCGTATGCCAATGATCTCTCACTCGACCGGTATTCAACACATACGGATAGAGCTGTGAAGCTAAATCAGCTGGAGGATTAAAATTCGTAGCTACAAAATTAGCTTTTTTATTAGGCGTATAGAAAACACCGTCAGAAAAGAAACGTGATTTAGATTCATCACCGATTAACGGCCATTGAATTGGTTCTAGATCTTCATAATCTTGAGCTGATATCTGACAAAGATCGCCAATATCAAAGTCCCGTGTTCCATTATTGTTATAGCCAGATAAAGCTGCATATTCCCTGAATATCTGATCCTGAGAATTATAATCAAATCCCTCATGGCCCATCGCATGCGCTACATCACAAATAACTCTCCAGTCTGGACGTGACTCCTTTGGGGCATCTATGAATGCGCGCTGCCGAGAGATTCGTCGCTCAGAGTTCGTAACCGTGCCACTCTTCTCTCCCCATAAGTGTGTGGGAAAAATGACATCCGCGAATTGAGTCGTATCATTTTGAACACCATCGCTGACAACAACAAATTCACAAAGCTCCAAAGCTCGTCTTACTTGAGCATTGTTAGGCAGACTAACCGCAGGGTTAGTAGCCATGATCCAAATCGCTTTAATTTTCCCTTGCCCAATTTCCTCAAACATATCAACAGCCTTTAGACCGGGCTGTTCTGCCATGTTTTCGGCATGCCAGAAATTTTTAACTAGAGCGATATGATCAGGATTATTGAAATCCATATGGCATGCAAGCTGGTTAGACAACGCGCCTACTTCTCGCCCTCCCATAGCATTTGGTTGACCTGTAACTGAGAAAGGCCCCATCCCCCGTAACCCAATTCTGCCGGTAAATAAATGGCAGTTAATAATGGCGTTAACCTTATCTGTCCCACTTGAGGATTGGTTAACACCCTGAGAATAAACAGTTACTGTCTTCCGTGTATCTGCAAACAACTTATAGAAATGCTCAACTTGATCTCGCTTAAGGCCACAATAATCAGCCGCCTTATCAATAGTAAAGTCTTGTTCATCAAGGCTTTGAAGTAATTCATCAACACCATTGGTGCTCTGATCTACAAACCAATCATCACGCGCATCACACTCATCAAGATAAGATAGCAAGCCGTTAAATAGTGCGACATCAGACCCAGAGTTAATGGGTAAATGAAGATCCGCGATATCACAGGTCGCTGTTCTTCTCGGGTCAATAACAATAACCGTTAATGGCGAATCTGTATCAGCTCGACTTCGTTTAGCTTTGACAATGCGTTGGTATAAGACTGGATGACACCATGCCAAATTTGATCCCGTGAGTACTATCAGATCAGCAAGCTCAAGATCCTCATAATTACCCGGCACTGTATCGCTACCAAATGCACGCTTATGGCCAGCAACAGATGAAGCCATGCACAATCTAGAATTCGTATCGATATTAGCTGTGCCAATAAAACCCTTTATGAGCTTGTTAGCCACATAATAATCTTCTGTTAATAATTGACCAGAGACATAAAAGGCAACAGAGTCAGGACCATATTCACGTACTATTTCCTTGAATTTTTTTGCGACAACTTCTATGGCTGTAGACCACTCTACCCTTTCTCCATTGATCAGAGGATGAGTGAAACGACCCTCTTGAGAAAGTGTCTCACCAAGTGCTGCTCCTTTAGAACATAGCTTGCCAAAATTTGCTGGATGTTCTTTGTCACCACGCACAACAACAGATAAATCTTCTGCTACAGAAACTTCAACACCACAACCAACACCACAATATGGACACGTGGTTTTTATAACTCGTGACATGATTTAAACATCCAGCATCACTTTTCGTGGCATACGCATTCCAGCTATTTTGCATAACTCAGACCCATAGCCATGGGGAAACAGCTTATGTAAATAACGACGAGTTGCTTTGAGTTCCCCCAATTCCGCTTTCATAGCTTTGAGTAACCAGCGAGCTTCTGGTACTGAGTGGCGATCCTCAAACCAGTCACGCACAAACTTAATCATGACCCAATGGTCTTGTAGTAATTCAATATCTTCATTTACCGCTATGTGCTTGGCAACTGCATCTGACCAGTCAGACGGATCTAACAAATAGCCTAATTGATCAACCAGTATAGATTTACCCTCTACACAGATTGTGTATTCCAAAGGCTCTATTTGTTGTTTCACGCTGCCGCCTCAACACCGTTTGACATTAAATAAACAAAACCATCATCAACCTTTGTTTGATAAACATTCACGCAGCCTTCATCTGGCCCTAATGCTTGCCCACTAGTGAGATCAATTTTCCAGTTATGTAACGGGCAGGTCACTGAGTGACCATGCATGATGCCTTGTGATAATGGACCACCCTTATGAGGACAAGCATCTTTAATCGCATAAACCGCATCATCACGGCCACGAAAGATGGCAATCGTCTGGTCTCCTAAAACAACGACACGTGATCCCAACACAGGGATATCCGCCAAACACAGTGCTTTTAACCAAGAGCTCATTTTTTACTCCTATCCAACAGCAATCTAAGCTGCGGAAATCTCAATTTTGTTGAATTCATGTGCCTGTGCACCCTCAGCACGCTCTTTCCATGGATCAATTTGTGCGAATTTTTGACTGACAATGAATCGCTCATATAACGCTTTACGATTCACTTCGTTCTCTAAAATGGCAGTCTTGATGGATTCCAATCCAACTCTCTCAACCCAAGGCGCTGTACGTTCCAAGTAATGTGCTTCTTCACGGTATTTCTGAATAAAGGCAGCACTGTATTCAAGCACTTCGTCTTCGCTAGCGACTCGACAAAGGAAGTCTGTGATTCGCACTTTAATGCCACCATTACCACCGATATGTAATTCGTAGCCAGAATCAACACACACAACACCAAAGTCTTTGATAGTTGCCTCAGCACAATTTCGTGGGCAACCCGACACTGCCATCTTGAATTTATGTGGCATCCATGAGCCCCAAGTGAGCTCCTCAAGCTTTACACCTAAACCCGTAGAGTTTTGTGTGCCAAAACGACACCAGGTATTACCTGCACAGGTTTTTACCGTCCGTAACGCTTTACCGTACGCATGCCCTGAAACAAACCCAGCCTTATTTAAGTCAGCCCACATCGCAGGCAGGTCTTCTTTTTTAACACCGAACAAATCGATTCTTTGTCCACCAGTAACCTTCATTTCAGGCACTTGGTATTTATCAGAAACATCTGCAATCGCTCGCAAGTCATCTGCTGTACAAAGACCACCAAACATACGAGGTACAACAGAATATGTACCATCTTTTTGAATATTGCCGTGTGCACGCTCATTAATAAATCGCGACTGTGCGTCATCAGCGTACTCTTCGGGCCAATTAGCTAATAAGTAATAATTCAATGCTGGGCGACATGAAGCGCAACCATCCTCATTCTTCCAATCTAATGACTTACGTACCTCATCCATGTCTTTCAAGCCAAGTTCTTTAATTGCCTTAATAACATCGTCATGAGAATGATCAGTACAAGCACAGATTGGTTTCTTACTTGGTGCCGCTGCATAACCCTCACCAACAGTACTTGCGAGAATGGATTCAACCATTGGGGTACAACTGCCACATGAGTTAGAGGCTTTAGTGTGTGCTCTTACCTCTTCGAGAGTAAATAAGCCTTTTTTCACAATGGCATCAACAATGTCACCTTTGCAAACACCGTTACAGCCACAAACCTCATCATCGGATGCCATCATGGCCACACGTGTTTCTTCCCCATGGCCGGCATCTCCCAAATTGTGCTGACCAAATAGAATGGTGCTACGGAAAGCTGAGATATCGGTGCCTTCTCGTAGCAACTTGAAATACCAAGAACCATCTAAAGTATCGCCGTACATAACGGCACCCTTGATTTGGTTATCTTTAATAACGAGCTTTTTATATATACCAATTGCGGGATCTTGAAGAACCAAGGTTTCATCACCCTCATCCTCGTTAAATTCACCCGCTGAGAACAAATCAATACCAGTAACCTTTAGCTTTGTAGAGGTCACTGATCCTTCATAACGCGCAATACCCATTTCTGCCAAATGATTAGCCGCAACTTTGGCTTGATCAAAAAGCGGGGCTACTAAACCGTAGCAGACACCTCGATGCTCAACACATTCACCGACCGCATAAACACGTGGGTCGTATGTCTGCATAGTGTCATTGACTACAATGCCACGATTGCAATGTATGCCCGCCTCTTGTGCTAATGCAAAATTAGGTCGTATCCCCACTGCCATGACAACAAGATCAGCATCGATCGTGGACCCATCGGCAAACTTCACTCCATTGACCCGATCCTCACCCAGAATTTCTGCCGTCTGCGCCTCCATCATGAAGTTCATTCCACGCTCTTCTAGAGATGCCTTGAGCATCGCAGAGGCTGGCTTGTCGAGCTGACGCTCCATTAAGGAATCAAGCAAATGAACAACAGTGACGTTCATACCGTTTTTCATTAAGCCATTAGCGGCTTCGAGACCTAAGAGACCGCCACCAATCACAACAGCATTTTTATAGTTTTTAGAGGCTGAGAGCATTTTCTCAACATCATCAAAGTCACGAAAACCGATAACACCCGATTTATCATGCCCAGGCACAGGGATGATGAAGGGATTTGAGCCTGTGGCTATCAACAATCGATCATATGGCACACTCATACCGCTTTGAGCTGTAACTGTCTGAGCAATACGATCAATCTTTATGACAGTGTCACCAGAAACTAATTTAATCTGATGCTCGTCATACCACTCTTGTGTATTTAGAACGATATCATCAAACGATTTCTCGCCGGCTAATACAGGCGACAACATTATCCGGTTGTAATTTGTGTAAGGCTCTGAACCAAAGACCGTAATTTCATATTTTTCAGGCGACACCTTGATGACTTCTTCAAGGGTTCTAACGCCAGCCATACCGTTTCCAATAAGGACTAATTTTTCTTTATGCATTTTATTTACCTCAGCTAATCAGCCAACTAGCTTTAGTGATGATTCATTATTTGAATCTGAAGCTTTTTTAGACTTTTTTTCGCCATGACGCTCGTGTAAGAAGCGAACCACTTCAGCACGATAATGGTTGTACTTAGGGTCTTCTGCTAATTCGAGTCGGTGGCGTGGCCGCTCAAGCTCAACCTCCAGGACTTCCCCCACATTGGCATGCGGGCCATTACTCAACATGACAATTCGATCCGACAGTAAAACTGCCTCATCGACATCATGAGTAATCATCATCACTGTGTTATTAAGCTCTGCCTGAATCTCCATTAATGAATCTTGCATGTGAGTACGTGTCAAAGAATCCAGCGCACCAAATGGTTCATCCATCAAAAGAATTTTTGGCTCCATCGCTAGAGCACGCGCAATGCCCACTCGCTGCTTCATACCACCGGAGATTTCGTCTGGCTTTCGATCTAAGGCATGTGACATATGCACAAGCTCTAGGTTGTGTAAGGTCCATTCATGTCGCTCTACTTTTGTTTTTGTTTTTTTAAAAACCTGATCTACAGCCAGTCTTACGTTCTCATAACACGTTAGCCAAGGCATTAATGAATGATTTTGAAATACCACTGCTCGATCAGGTCCAGGAGTCTTCACTTCACGATTTTCTAGCAATACACCGCCACGTGTTGCTTGGAGCAAGCCTGCAACAATATTAAGAACGGTGGATTTACCGCATCCTGAGTGACCAATGAGTGAAATAAATTCACCTTTTTGAACCTTTAAATTAATACCATCAAGAACGGTTAAAGGTCCGTTTTGGGTAGGGAATGTAATGCTGACATCATCAATATTTAAAAAGTTACTCATCACAATACCTCAACGCAAAATCGCGTTCTTATCCCAACTAAATGATTTCTGAAGCATCAACATGATCCGATCAAGTGCAAAACCAATCAGGCCAATCACAAGAACCGCCACCATGATCCGTGACAAAGAGTTTGAACTTCCGTTTTGGAATTCATCCCAAACAAATTTTCCCAGGCCGGGATTCTGAGCGAGCATTTCTGCTGCAATAAGCACCATCCAACCTATACCAATGCTCAAACGTAAACCTGTGAAAATCATTGGAACAGAAGAAGGCAAAATCACTTTAGTTGTTTTTGTGAACCAATTAAGTTGCAACACACGACTAACATTAATTAAGTCTTTATTTACTCCAGAAACACCAACCGCAGTGTTCACAATGGTTGGCCAAAGGCAGCACAGAGTGACCGTAACTGCTGAAGTGATAAATGACTTTTCAAACATTGGGTTATCGGAGACGTAGACCGCTGAGACAACCATGGTGACCAAAGGAAGCCATGCAAGTGGCGATACAGGCTTAAATATTTGAATAATCGGGTTGAACGCTTCATATAAAACGTTATTCATGCCGATAACCACACCGAGTGGAATAGCAATTATTGAACCTAGGATGAATCCCGTCATCACGGTTCCCAGACTGGTCAATATTTGATCGAAAAAAGTCGGTGGACCCGTGTAGGTTCGCGATAGGATCTTTGCAATCTTCTCTTCAGATGCACCCTTAGCTTTTGCCTTTTCGGCACGCTTTTCTGCACGCGCTTGAAATGATTCGGCTTTATCTTGTTCTGCTTGGTGCTCGTTTACTAGAGCTTGAAATTGCTCAGCAACTTGAGACGGACCAGGAAAGGCGCCCAAAGACGTTACTACCTGCTTAGCGCCCACCTGCCAGATACCCGCAAAGATAACCAGCGCAATTAAAGGAACAATTAATGATTGAGCTACCCCCCCAAACTTCTGGGAAAATCGATCACTTGATAAGGCCTCTAAGACCTTATCTTTAAGTGGCATATTAAATGCCATGACTGCTTGTTTAGAATTCATATCCGACTACCTATTTGCGTCGCGCCATCCTTGGCCAAACCACATTACTTTTTACCGATTGCGAATTTCTTCAAATAATCATTTGGCTTTTTGCCATCAAAGGTAATGTCATCAATGAAATCTGCTTGAGGTGATTTGTATCCATCCTCTTTAGCAAAATCAGGGAATTCTTCAGCAGTCGCATGGCCTTCCTCAATCAACTCAAGGGCTGCCTGCTTGTAGATTTCTGGCTTATAAACACTTTTAGCGACTTTATCGAACCATGAATCCGGCTTAGCTTCAGATACCTGACCCCAACGACGCATCTGCGTCAGATACCAGACCGCATCTGAGTAGTATGGGTAGGTTGCGTTGTATCGGAAGAATACGTTGAAGTCTGGCACATCACGCTTATCACCCTTCTCGTACTCAAAAGTACCTGTCATTGAGTTAGCGATAACATCGTAGTCCGCACCAACGTAATTTGATTGAGATAAGTATTTAACAGCTTCTGGGCGATTAGCATTATTATCAGCATCTAACCATTTAGCTGCACGAATCAATGCTTTGACGATATGCACAGTTGTATTTGGATACTTTTCAGTAAACTCTTTTGTCATACCGAAAACTTTTTCAGGGTTATCTTTCCAGATTTCGTAGTCGGTAATAACCGGAACACCAATACCTTTAAATACCGCTTGTTGATTCCATGGTTCGCCTACGCAATAACCATCAATTGTTCCCGCTTCGAGCGTTGCAGGCATTTGAGGTGGCGGCGTAACTGATAACTGCACATCTGATTGCAAGGTTCCAGAAACGTCACCCTTCTCAGGCGCGTAATAACCTGGATTCATACCGCCAGAGGCAAGCCAATAACGTAATTCATAGTTGTGCGTTGAGACAGGGAAAACCATACCCATCTTAAATGGCTTACCTTCTGCCTTATATTTATCAACAACTTTCTTCAAATATTCAGCTTTGATGGGGTGCACTGGTTTTCCATCAGCTTGTTTTGGTAGCAGCGGCTTCATCTCCTCCCAAACGCTATTGGATACGGTAATACCGTTACCGTTAAGGTCCATTGAGAATGGCGTCACGATGTGAGCCTTTGTGCCGTAGCCAATCGTAGCTGCCAAAGGCTGGCCAGCTAACATATGAGCCCCATCTAATTGACCATCAATGACACCATTTAATAAAACCTTCCAGTTAGCTTGTGCCTCTAAAGTGACATACAAGCCTTCATCTTCGAAATAGCCTTTTTCATAAGCAATGGCGAGAGGCGCCATATCGGTTAATTTGATAAAACCAAATTTAAGGTCTTCTTTCTCTGGATCCCCAACTGCTGCAGATGCAGTACCAACACTCAAATTAGCAATAGCAACACTGGTTGCTAGAACAATACTTTTAAGACGAGATTTAAACTTCACAAACTGTCTCCTGCTCAGTTGTTCAAAATTAGCGCATTAAATATGCGTTACCGAAACATCTATTGCAGGGACTGTGCCAACTTAAAATTCTCTCAATATAAACATCTACTTATCTATTTCTGCCATAAATCATGATCTTCTGAGTGCACCAGATTGTGTTTAACCATCATTCAGCCATGATCACTCCGCACCATCGCGGTGCAGCATACGGAACATTATTGGTGTGACTTCACATGTATACCCTGCCTGAGAGCACACCCCACTTTTTTGGGGTACGGGGGTCTATAATTGGCTCTGTGGAAATCGCATACCCCCTTACCTTTTTTGAAAAACCGGCGGGGAATCTGGATGGGCACTTGCGGAATTTAGCAAAGCACCCACAACCAGCAGCGTTACAAAGTGACTAAGAGAGTGACTAAGAATCAGTCACGCACAAAAAAGGCCTAGCAATTTTTTGCTAAGCCCTTTTTTTGTATGGCGCGCCCGGCACGATTCGAACGTGCGACCGCCTGGTTCGTAGCCAGGTACTCTATCCAGCTGAGCTACGGGCGCTTATTGGAAGCCGCGTATTCTCGGGGTTTTGCCCCCGAGTGTCAATGGCTGTTTTTGTCAGAAATCGACGCGCTCTTTAAGCTGTTTTCCCGCCTTGAATACCGGTAATCGAGCCCCTTTGATTTCAATCGGCTCGCCTGTTTTTGGGTTACGACCAGTACGTGGTGCACGCGCTTTGACATCAAAGGTGCCAAAGCCGACGAGTGCAACTGGATTGCCATCTTCTAGCGACTGCCCAACGACTTCGACTAGCGCATTCACCGCTGCTTCGGCTTGGGTTTTATTTAGGTTAGCTTTTGCTGCGACCGCATCGATAAGTTCTTTTTTATTCATAGCTTTTTCCACATTACTCACTCGCAAGTGACTAACATACGCTCGCGAGCTCTTTCCATTGGGTTGTATAGGATGGTGAACGCATATTTTGCCGCATCTTCCATTGCTGGTCTCTTAAATTTGACCCGAGCACCATCTTTCGTTTGCCGTAACGCTGATTAATTTGATCTAAGGTATCCATCAATGTCGACTCTGGACGGGATGCAAACAAATCAGGCTGCACACGATGAGCATCCACGAGCTCACCTAACATAACGCCCGCCTTGTGGTATTCCTTACCCGGTTTGTAGATACGATCTAATAACTTTCGCGCAATGGCTGCAAACTCGCGCGAGTCATCTGATGGTATCGCTAAGCTGTATGTTTGTACGGGTGCGTAATATGGCTGCGACTGATCAAAGGGACTGGTACGAATCCACACGCTCAGCTGCTGCGCTTTGAGCTGATGTTTACGTAGCTTTTCCGCTGCGCGACTCACATATTGCGATAGGCTTTGTTGCAGCAGTAGCTTTGATTCAACACGTGCACCAAACGAACGACTCGAGACAATCTGCTTAGGCGTTTGATTCTCGATATCTTCTACACGCAAACAGGACTCGCCCCATAACTCACGATGAGTCTTGGCTAAGGTGACATTAAACACACCACGAATATCGCGCGGCTGTACTTGCATAAAATCCAATGCCGTTTTTACACCCACTTCTTCTAAGCGGCGCGCAATACGATAACCGATACCCCACACATCATCTGCTGGTGTTTTCTTTAACAGCATCTGTGCTTGATGTGGAGTCAGTTCTGACCAACTCACCACCCCCTCAAACCATTGAGTTTTCTTTGCCCAACGATTCGCAAGCTTTGCCAATGTACGTGTTGCACCAAACCCTACCGCGACAGGGATGCCGGTATGTTGCTCAACTCGGTTTTTAATCTCACGCCCGTAGGGCTCACATTGCCAGCTATCGGGTATGTGTGTACCAAAGGACTCATCAATACTGTAGATTTCTTGCACTGGGAACATGCCATCTAAGATCGTTTTCACACGATTGGAAAGATCGGCATACAGGGGATAGTTCGATGAGAAAACAAACACACCCAATCGTTCGAGATCTTTTTTTACTTTGAAATAAACCATGCCCATTTTAAAGCCGAGTGCTTTAGCTTCTGGCGTGAGCGCGATCAAGCAGCCATCGTTATTCGAGAGCACCACGACTGGCTTGCCATGCAAGTCAGGCCGAAAGAGTCGCTCACAGCTGGCATAAAAACTATTGCAGTCACACAAGGCGTACATGCATCACACCTTGCGTACGACAGAAGTCACCACACCCCAGATGATCAAATCACTTTCTTCTGTGATACGGATATCAGGATAGGCCTCATTCTCGGCACGTAAGGTCACCGTACCAGCACGACGAATTAAGGTCTTAACGGTGAGCTCGCCATTCACCGCAGCGATGACCACCTTCCCACTCTTCGGGTCAATCGAACGGTCAACCACCAAGATGTCACCTTCATGAATACCCGCATTGATCATCGAGTCGCCTTGTACTTTTAAGAGGAAGGTCGATGCCGGGCTTTTAATCAGGTACTCATTCAGGTCGAGTTGGTTCTCGATGTAATCATCCGCAGGGCTCGGAAAACCTGCACGCACTTGCGAGCTATACAGTGGCACTGCAATGGTTGCGCTATCGAATTTAGGGTGCAACACCTCGACCTGATCTTGCTTGAGCGTACTCAACCACAGCTTTACCTGATCGATATGCGCTACCGGCACGCGAACTGGCTTGGTGGGATTAGGCTTGCGACCGGCACCGTCGCGCTTACCGCCTCTTGGCATAGGGACCTCTGATGGACTTTTTGAAAAGTGTATCAGAAATCAAAATGAACTCAGGTAGATTTTTCTTAGACGTTATCAGACAGCCACTAAGTAATGAATAATCAATAGCTTAAGCAACAACCACATCGTTTTCTAGCAGCTTTTGTCCAGACGAAAATGCAACAGTATTTCGCAGTGTGGTCTGCGCGATATCGCGTAGCGCCTCTTCAGTCAAAAAAGCCTGATGCGGGGTCAAAATGACATCATCCCGCTCGATCATCTGCGCCAGCACTGCATCACTCACTGCGTCATGCGCATTAAAGAAGACACCCGCTTCATGCTCATACACGTCTGCCGCATAACCCCCTAGCTGACCTGTATCCAATGCCGACATAACAGCAGGAACATCCACCAAACAACCTCGCGAAGTATTGACGAGCAAGGCGTGGGGTTTCATCTGCGATAAACGATCTGCATTGATTAAATGATGATTCGCGTCACACATCGGCATATGCAAACTAATAACATCCGACTGATCAAACATCACCTCTTCTGTCACCCAATCACCTGATACATTCGCTTGCGGCATCGGGTCACATAACAAAAGACGTGCACCAAAGCCCTTAGCAATTGATGCGACCACCTGGCCAATACGACCTACGCCATATATGCCCACTGTTAGCGAAGCCATATCACGCCCCACCAAACCATCTAAGGTAAAGTCTGCATGCTGCTGACGTTGCTGTGTTTTAAGTAATCGACGATTCAATGCCAACATCAACATAACGGCATGCTCTGCAACGGCATGTGGCGAATACGCCGACACACGACTTACACAAAGCCCTAAGCGCTTAGCTGCTTGCACATCCACACGATCAAATCCTGCACAGCGCAATAAGACATGCTTAACGCCTTGTTGCGCCAAGGCAGCTAGCACTGACTCATCTAACTGATCATTCACAAACGCACAGATCGCATCACAACCTAAAGCGCCCTCTGCCGTTTCAAGTGTTAATGCCTCATCGGTATAGCTCAGCTCAATAGCTTCAGGACACTCGCGATCAAAACTGGTTATGTCATAAGCCTTGGCGCTAAACAGCTTTAAACGCATCCCTTAGCCTCGGGTATAGAGCGCATCAATCTCATCTGCATAATCTTCGATCACTTTGGCACGCTTTATCTTTTGTGTTGGTGTGACATAGCCATTTTCGATAGAGAACATCTCATCACGCAAAACAAATTTACGGATACGCTCGATTGAGCTCAGCGACTCATTCGCTCGCTTCACTACCTTGGCAAGCTCGGCATGCAGGTCTTTATCTGTGCCGAGTGATTTCACAAAGTCCTCTTCAGGCACAACCACCGCACTAAGCCATGAACGACCATCACCCACAATTACTGCCTGAGCAATTTCATCTTCAAGTGTGAGCAGGCTTTCGATCTTTACTGGTGCCACATTATCGCCACCCGAGGTGACGATCAGGTCTTTTGCACGACCACTGATGGTGATGTAGTCATCTTCATCTATCTCCGCTAAGTCACCGGTATGCAGCCAGCCATCTTTAATCGTCATTGCCGTGGCATTCTCATCACGCCAATAACCTTTCATGACGTTATCGCCTTTAACGAGTAATTCACCTGCATCGCTTAGCTTTACCTTTACCCCATCAATCGCAGAACCCACGCTAGCCATTTTAATTTTATTGGGTAAATTCACACTGATAAGTGGCGCGGCCTCTGTCTGACCATAGCCCTGCAAAATACCGATATTCAGCGATGAGAAGAACAAACCTACCTCTGGATTTAATGCAGCACCACCAGAGACAAAATACTTAATACGACCACCAAAACGAGCTTTGAGTTTTTTACGCACCAGCACGCTCAGTAATGGATCAATCATTCGATCGACAATCGATAACGATTCACCCAAGAAACGACGTCGTCCGATATCCAGCGTTTTAGCAAAGAGCGTCCTCTTAAAGTTACTCGACTTATCTACCCCAGCGCGAATCTTGCTGTAGAGCGTGTCATATAAACGTGGCACAGCTATTGAGACGGTTGGTGATACTTCACCTAAATACTGCGCCAACTTATCCAATGATTCGCAGTAATAAATCTCACTGCCCAACGTAATCGGTAAATGCAGACCGGCCATATGTTCATAGGCATGCGCCAAGGGTAAAAACGACATAAAGCGATCGTTCTCATTGATCGGAATCTCTCTGACAACTTTTTCCGCCGCATCGACATTCTGCAAAATATTCGCGTGCGTCAGCATGGCAGCTTTTGGCTTACCACCTGTACCCGAGGTAAAGATCAGTGCGCAGATATCGTCAGAATTGATAGATGACACATCAGGCCAAGCGATCTGTTGTGACTCCGATGGCCAGGCAAGTTGCTGCACCTGAGCTAACGGTAAGTCACTCGCCTCATCCATCAGGATTAAGTGCGACAAGCAACCATGATCAACATTGGCTTTCAACACACGCTCGGCTAACGCCTTGCTCGACACAATCGCCATCTTAGGCTCGGTCAACTCAAGCACATGGCGCAGATCATTCACGGTATGCGTGACATAAGCCGGCACCACAATGGCGCCTGTTGCCATAATTGCCAGATCAGCTATCGCCCATTCCGGACGATTCTCCGCAATCAATACAACACGGTCACCTGGTTGGATACCTTGTTGCGTTAAGAGATGCATGACGCGTGCGACTTGATCCGCTACCTGCTGCCAGCTTTGCGTCTGCCATTCATTAGACGACTTAACGCCAACGAATGGCTTGCCGCCAAAACGTTTGGCTTGAGAGAAGAATCGTGTGACTAAATTCATGTCCGCTGTCCTTGCTTAATTATTATAAAAATACGACTCCAATATACGCTTAAGCCATTGTCATTATTGATTAAATAACGCCTTAACTTCAGGGCACATTATTTCGCCTGCTTGAATCGATAAGCCTTGTGCTAAGCCTTTATCGCCTTCAAGCGCTTTAAGCTCCATCGATGCTAGCTTATTTATATAGGGCAGCGTTGCGGCAACTAAGGCTTCTGTTGATGTCCGCGCAACGGCTCCCGGCATATTCGCGACACAATAATGCACCACACCATCAATCACATAAGTAGGTTCTGCGTGTGTTGTGGGTTTCGATGTTTCAAAACACCCACCTTGGTCGATTGCAATATCCACCAATACCGAACCAGGGCGCATTTTTGATAATTGCTCTTTACGCACTAATTTTGGTGCTGCTGTGCCAGGAATAAGTACCGCTCCAATCACTACATCAGAGCCCTCAACCAGAGCATCAACCGCTCCCCTAACTGCCGCTTGTGTTTTTAATCGACCAGCAAATTGGTCATCCAGTTGCGCCAAACGTTTTAATGATGCATCGACAATAGTGACATCTGCGCCCATGCCAACAGCAATCTTTGCCGCTTCTGTGCCCACGACACCACCACCTAAGATGGTTAGCTTGGCAGGTGCTACACCTGGCACACCACCAAGCAACTTACCTTCACCACCTTTGTGGAGCATTAGGTGCTCCGCAGCCACTTGGGCTGCCATCCTGCCAGCGACCTGACTCATTGGTGCTAACAGCGGAAGGCGTCCTTCTGCATCACGGACTGTTTCATAGGCAATGGCCGTACAGCCCGAGCTCATCAAACCTTGAGTAAGTTCTCGGCTGGCCGCCAAGTGGAGATAGGTAAAGAGTAAGTGCTCGGGTCTTAATAAACTAACTTCACCCGGCTGAGGCTCCTTAACCTTAATGATCATCTCAGCTGCTGAAAATACAGCTTCAGCGGACGACGCTATGTAAGCTCCTACTGCCAAGTAGTTCTCATCAGGATAACCAATCATCGCACCAGCACCTGATTGCACGAGCACCGAATGGCCTGAATGAATTAATGTCTGAGCAGCCTCAGGAGTTAAACCCACCCGCGACTCAGCTACCTTGACCTCTTTTGGAACTCCAATCTTCATGCTTACCCCCAAAGAACTCATCATCGTTCGTTTCTAAATAAAGTATAGATGACGCATAAAAAAACCCTTGAGGAAAAGTCTCAAGGGTTTGATGTAATGGCGGAGACGGAGGGATTCGAACCCTCGATAGAGCTATTAACCCTATACTCCCTTAGCAGGGGAGCGCCTTCAGCCTCTCGGCCACGTCTCCTAATTGGGTTTTATGAATTCGACGAAGCGTCGTCTTCAGTCTTGATGCGCTCGTAGATTTCTTCGCGATGAACAGATACATCACGTGGTGCATTGACACCGATACGTACCTGATTACCTTTAACGCCAAGAACAGTTACCGAAACTTCGTCACCGATAATCAAGGTTTCACCTACACGGCGGGTCAAAATTAGCATGGCTTTCTCCTTTATTCGCCACCGGCCTGTTCATCCATGACCGCGGGCTCATATGTCTGCTTTTAGAGGCCGCAAGTTTAACAACTCGCGACAATTACTCAAAGGTTTTGTAGCGAATTAAGCCTCTTCTAAACCGAACGCTTTGTGCAGCGCACGAACACCTAATTCTAGGTATTTCTCGTTAATTACCACAGAAATCTTAATTTCAGAGGTCGAAATCATCTGGATATTGATGTTTTCTTTCGACAAACACTCGAACATCTGACTCGCAATGCCAGCATGTGAGCGCATGCCCACACCAACCAACGAGACCTTAACGATCGAATCGTCTCCAACCACTTCTCGCGCACCCAAGGTGTTGGCTGTGTCGGTCAAAATTTTATGAGCCTTATTATATTCACCGCGGTTAACCGTAAAGGTGAAGTCGGTCGTGTCATCGTTAGAGATGTTCTGAACGATCATATCGACTTCAATATTTGCCGCACCAATTGGACCTAAAATCTTGTACGCCACACCTGGCTGATCAGGTACACCACGAATGGTGAGTTTTGCTTCGTCACGGTTAAACGCGATTCCAGAAATTTTTGCCGCTTCCACGCCATCTTCCTCAAGTGTAATTAAGGTGCCCTCACCCTCATCTTCGAAACTCGAGAGGACACGTAGAGGCACGTTGTACTTGCCTGCGAATTCTACTGAACGGATCTGAAGAACCTTCGAGCCTAAGCTCGCCATCTCCAGCATCTCTTCAAAAGTGATGCGATCCAACTTACGCGCTTTAGGTTCTACGCGAGGATCAGTGGTGTAAACACCATCCACATCGGTAAAGATCTGACATTCATCAGCTTTTAAAGCCGCTGCCATCGCAACGGCTGTGGTGTCCGAACCACCACGACCTAAGGTTGTGATGTTGCGATCTTCATCGACACCTTGGAAACCTGCGACAACCACAACGCGACCTGCATCAAGATCGGCACGAACACGTGCATCATCGATATCGGTGATACGAGCCTTACCGTGTGCGTTATCGGTCAAGATATGAACCTGACCGCCGGTGTACGAGCGCGCATCACAGCCAATCTCTTGCAATGCCATAGAAAGCAACGCAATGGTGACCTGCTCACCTGTTGTAACCAACACATCCATCTCACGAGGATTAGGCGTTGAGCTAATGTCGTTTGCTAAGCCAATCAATCGATTGGTTTCACCCGACATTGCTGAGACCACCACAACCACTTGGTTACCTGCATCGCGAGACTTCTTAACGCGGTTCGCCACGTTTTGAATGCGCTCAACAGTACCTACTGAGGTGCCACCGTATTTTTGAACGATTAATGCCATCGTTTACCTGTTCTTCAAGTCTTGCAACAACACCGAGCCGCTGCGAAAAGCGCGCCATTAGACGCGATTTATGTGTTTTTTTAAAGGGTCTTAGCTCGACTGCTGTTGAATATAGGTTTCAACTAAAGCCAGCGCTTCTGCTACACCCGATGGATCTGTACCACCAGCTTGCGCCATGTCTGGGCGACCACCGCCTTTACCGCCAACTTTTTCAGCCGCGATTTTTACCAGATCACCAGCTTTGTACTGACCTACCAAGTCTTTGGTCACACCGGCGATCAGGTTTACTTTGTCGCCATTCACCGCAGCGAGTAACACAACACCTGAACCCAGTTTGTTCTTTAGCTGATCAAGCATGTCGCGAAGGCTTTTAACTTCGACATCATCCAAGCGAGCCGCAAGCGCTTTCACACCATTTACCTCAATCGCTTGTGATACCAAATCAGAGCCTGCAGAAGCGGCCAACTTAGATTTTAGTTGCTGCAATTCTTTCTCGAGCTTTTTGTTCTGCTCGATCATCTTGCTCAACTTATCTTCAACTTCATCGCGCGATGCATTCACCATGCTCGCAACATGCATCAAACGATCTTCGTCACGCTCAATGTATTCAATCGCATGTGATCCAGTAACCGCTTCGATACGACGCACGCCTGATGCAATACCGGTTTCCATCACAATCTTGCACAGACCGATATCACCGAGTGAACGCACGTGAGTACCGCCACACAGCTCTACAGAGAAATCACCCATACGCAGCACGCGCACTTGGTCATCGTACTTCTCACCAAACAGTGCCATTGCACCCGCTTGCTTAGCGTCTTCAATCGCCATGATGCGTGTTTCAACCATGTGGTTTTCACGAATCTGGTCATTTACCAAACGCTCGATCTCAATCAACTGTTCGCGAGAGATCGGCTCGAAGTGAGAGAAGTCAAAACGTAAACGACCGGAATCATTTAACGAACCTTTTTGCTGAACGTGATCGCCTAACACTTGGCGTAAGGCCGCATGCAACAAGTGCGTTGCTGAGTGGTTAAGCGCAATTTGTTTACGGCGCGAGTTATCCACCTTCGCTGCAACGTTATCGCCAATATGCAGCTCACCTTGTTTAAGTGAACCAACATGACCAAAGACAGAACCACCCTGTTTTTTCGTATCCGATACCGCAAACGCAACTGAGTTACTGACTAGCTCACCAGTATCACCAACCTGACCACCAGACTCTGCATAGAAAGGTGTGCGATCTAAAATAACTAGACCTTCCTCGCCTGTGTTGAGCTGATCCACACTCGCGCCATCTTTGAACAAGGCGATAATAGTGGCTTGATCATCTAAACGCTCATAACCAGTGAAGTCAGTTTCACCATCGATTTCAACATCCGCGGATTGCGCTGAACCAAAATTGCTCGCAGCACGTGCACGCTCACGTTGTGCTTCCATCTCGCGATTAAAACCGTCTTCATCCACCTCAAGCTCACGCTCGCGTGCAATGTCTGCAGTCAGATCAAGTGGAAAGCCGTAGGTGTCGTACAACTTAAATAAAATCTCGCCAGGAATCGTCTTGCCTTTGAGGGACCCAATCGCATCATCAAGAATACGCAGGCCTTGCTCTATGGTTTCTGCAAAACGCTCTTCTTCTACTTTAAGTACACGCTCAACATGCGCCTTAGCTGCACGTAATTCTGGATAGGCTTCACCCATCTGCTCATCAAGCGCTTTGACAAGCGAGTGGAAGAACGGCTGTTGCTGACCCAATTGATAACCGTGACGAATGGCACGACGAATAATGCGGCGCAAAACATAACCGCGACCTTCGTTACCTGGCAGTACGCCATCCACAATCAAAAATGCGCATGAACGAATATGGTCTGCAATAACGCGTAGCGATTTCGACTCGAGATCCTTGGTGCCCGTCGCAGCAGCTGCCGCATTAATCAGCGCTTGGAATAAATCGATCTCATAGTTTGAATTAACGTGATGCAGTACTGCTGCTAAACGCTCTAAGCCCATACCGGTATCGACAGACGGCTTAGGCAGTGGCGTCATCTCACCGCTTGCATCGCGGTTGAACTGCATGAAGACGAGATTCCAAATCTCGATATAACGATCACCGTCCTCTTCAGTTGAGCCTGGAGGACCACCCCAGATGTGATCGCCGTGGTCATAGAAGATTTCAGAACATGGACCACATGGACCGGTATCACCCATCGACCAAAAGTTATCGCTCTCAAAAGGCTTTCCGCCTTTCTTATCGCCAATACGGGTGAAACGCGACTCATCTACACCGATCTCTTTTAACCAGATCTCAGCGGCTTCATCGTCACTTTCGTAAACCGTGACCCACAATTTATCTTTCGGAAGCTGCAATACCTCGGTTAAGAAACCCCACGCATAGTTAATCGCTTCCCGCTTAAAGTAGTCACCAAAGCTGAAGTTACCCAGCATCTCAAAGAAGGTGTGGTGACGAGCGGTGTAGCCGACATTTTCGAGGTCGTTGTGTTTACCGCCAGCGCGCACACAACGCTGTGAGGTGGTCGCGCGCTTGTAGCTGCGCTGATCTTTGCCGGTAAAGACATCTTTGAACTGCACCATGCCTGCATTGGTGAACAATAACGTTGGGTCATTACCTGGCACCAATGGGCTTGAATCCACGACTTGGTGGCCATTCTCGGCGAAGTAATTCAAAAAGGCAGAACGTATCTCAGCGCTAGTTTTCATCTGGCTTGTGCGGTTAAAAAAACAGAGGCGGAATGTTATGGGGAAATCACTTAAAAGTCACCCATGAGAACGCCTAAAAATGCAGATAAATGGCGCTAAAACAAAGGGTTTGAGAACTTAGTCCCACAAATAACGGCGAATCAGATTTTCAGGGAATCCACGATATTGTAAAAAGCGTGCTCGCTTGGCTTGATCTTTGGTCTCGTTAGCACGTTCAAGACCGAATTTATGTGCCGCCACCTCGGAGATGTGCGCTCGCCATTCAGATCCATTGATATCGATCCAATCTTCAATCAATGACTGATCCACACCCCGTTGACGTAATTCATCGCGAATACGTAATGGACCATAACCACGGCGGGTACGCATATGCACATACTGCTCGGTGAACCGTTCATCGGACAGCAGTCCTCTGCGCTCAAAATCATTGAGCAAACGGTCTATAAGGGCGGGGTTCTCAGTCTTTTTATCGAGCTTTTGAGTCAGCTCGTAGCGGCTATGTTCTCGGGCAGCAAGGTAACGTACCCCCGCTGCTTCGAGATCAAGTAACTCAGACGTATAGTCGGTCAAGAATTACTCCTTATCAGACACCTCATCTTGATTTTCGTCTTCAGCCTCTGGAGCCCCTTGCGTTTTAGGCATCGCTGCTTCACGAATCTGTGCTTCGAGCGACTTGGCTAGCTCAGGGTTCTCTTTTAAGAACGTACGTACATTCTCTTTACCCTGACCAATGCGGTCACCGTTACAGCTGTACCAAGCGCCCGCCTTTTCGACCAAGCCCATAGCAACACCCAGCTCGATAATTTCACCCTCGCGTGAAACACCCTCACCGTAAAGAATTTCAAACTCTGCTTGTTTAAACGGTGGTGCAACTTTGTTCTTCACCACTTTCACGCGGGTCTGGTTACCAATAACCTCGTCGCCTTTCTTGATCGCGCCAATACGACGGATATCTAAGCGAACTGATGAGTAGAATTTTAATGCGTTACCACCAGTCGTGGTTTCTGGCGAACCAAACATCACACCGATCTTCATACGGATCTGGTTGATGAAGATCACCATACAATTTGATTTTTTGATGTTTGCGGTCAGCTTACGTAAAGCTTGTGACATCAAACGTGCTTGCAAACCAACGTGAGAATCACCCATCTCACCTTCAATTTCCGCTTTAGGCGTTAATGCAGCGACTGAATCGACAACGATCACATCAACCGCGCCTGAACGAACCAACATGTCGGTAATTTCGAGAGCTTGCTCGCCGGTATCTGGCTGAGAAACGAGCAACTCATCCATATCAACACCGAGCTTTTCAGCATACACAGGATCCAATGCGTGCTCAGCATCGACGAAAGCACAGGTGCCCCCGGTCTTTTGCGCTTCTGCCACACACTGCAGTGTCATGGTGGTTTTACCTGATGATTCAGGGCCATAGATCTCGATGATGCGCCCCTTTGGAATACCACCGATGCCAAGTGCAATATCAAGCGTTAGAGAACCAGTTGAAATTGCTTCAATATCGCGTATCGCGGTGCCGTCACCCATACGCATTACCGAACCTTTACCAAACTGCTTTTCGATCTGAGTCAGAGCAGCGGCAAGTGCTTTTTTACGATTCTCATCCATTGGTTCTCTCCCCTACATGGTCTTTTTAGCTGTTAAACAGGAGTGTAGTTTGTTCTCTTTTTGTTTTCTAGTCTGAAATGCACTTTATTTTCAATTTTTTGCATTTTTCTCAGCTCAACTGATTCGTGCGGCAATTCCACGCAAGACATGATCAACAGCCTGACGCCTAACTTCGTCACGCTCTCCGGCAAAGATCTGCGATTCCGCATCAATCTTGCCTTCTTTAATAGCCCAGGCCATCCAAACCAAACCGACGGGCTTCTCTGCCGTGCCACCGGTTGGACCTGCAATACCACTCACAGCAATGGCAAGGTTAGCCGAGCTGTGTGCCAAGGCACCTTTCGCCATCTCTCGAACGACCGCTTCGCTAACTGCGCCATGCTGCTCAAGGGTGTGTGCTGAAACGCCAAGCATCTGTTGCTTAGCTTCATTACTGTAGGTGACAAATCCGCGATCAAACCAAGCGCTTGAACCGGATAACTCGGTTAGCTGCTGAGCAATCCAACCGCCCGTACACGACTCAGCTGTTGCAATCACGATGCGCTGTTGTAGCGCCTGGTCAGCGATCTCTTGAAGGACTTTATGCATGCCTCATTCTGGCATAGCTCACATTCGCACAAACAAGAAAAAGCGCATTCGGTACAATGCGTTTTTCATCGACATTCGATGCTTCAGGATTGCTTTATGAACAATGAGATTTTGGTAGAGCGCAACGCCTCTCCAATGAAATGTGAGGTGCTTGGTGTGTACGACTGGGCTATTTGGCGCAAAGAGGTCAGCACCTTTGATTGGGAATATCACGACAGAGAGACCTGCTATATCCTTCGTGGTGAATTTACCGTGACCCCAGAGGGCGGCGAGCCACAAGCATTTAAGCGTGGCGATTTAATCACCTTCCCTAAAGGTATGAAGTGCGTTTGGAACATTACCAAAGACGTCGAAAAGCACTACAACTTTGGTTGATCTCGCGTGAGCGATAACGCCCCTCAACACACCCCTGTGATGCAGCAGTATCTGCGCATCAAAGCCGATCATCCTGATCGCTTGGTGTTTTATCGCATGGGCGACTTTTACGAGCTCTTCTATGAGGATGCCGAAAAGGCCGCACGCTTACTCGACATCACGCTTACCGCACGTGGCAAATCGGGCGGTAACAAAATTCCGATGGCTGGCGTGCCCTATCACGCAGCAGAAGGCTATCTCGCCAAACTGGTAAAGCTCGGCGAATCTGTCGCGATTTGTGAACAAGTGGGCGACCCTGTGACAAGCAAAGGACCGGTTGAGCGCAAAGTTGCGCGAGTTGTTACCCCAGGTACCGTATCTGACGAAGCCTTGATGGATGAGCGTCGCGACAATTTACTCGCAGCGCTATATCAACAAGGTGACATCTTTGCACTAACTTGGTTGGACATAACTGGCGGCCAATTCAGCGCACAACAACTCAATTCATCTGAGGCCGTGGCTGCTGAGTTGCAACGCTTACAACCCGCTGAGTTACTCATCGCAGAGAACTTTGATTGGCAACTGAGTCGTTGGCATAAAGGCGGTTTAACTAAACGTCCTGATTGGCACTTTGATCTAGATGTTGCGCAGCGCTTGTTATGCGATCAATTTAAAACACGTGACTTAAGCGGCTTTGGCCTTGCTGATCATCCACATGTCATCACAGCAGCCGGCGCTTTGCTGCAATACGTTAATGAAACCCAACAGATGGCCTTGCCGCACATCACGGGCATTCGTTTAGAGCATCGTGACCAGTTTGTTGTTGTTGATGCTGCAACTCGTCAAAACCTTGATATTAATCACGCTAGCAATGGCAGCAAAAAACATTCGATCGTAGGTTTATTAGATCAATGCCACACCGCGATGGGCAGTCGTTTACTGGGACGTTGGATCAATCAACCTTTGCGCGATATTGAAAAGGCATCGCAACGCCATGACGCGATTGAAACATTGATGCTGCAACAGCAATACCAAACCATTGGTCACACGCTCGATGGTATTGGTGATGTCGAACGCATCCTGGCACGTGTCGCCTTAGGTTCAGCTCGACCAAGAGACTTAGCGCTACTACGAGATGGCTTGGGACAATTACCCGAGCTGCAAGCGCAACTCACAACTATTCAACATGACGCTATCGCATCGCTTGCCAGCGAGATCAGTCAGCATCCTGATACGCATCAACTGCTCATATCTGCTGTTGTTGAAAACCCACCCGTGGTGATCCGAGATGGTGGTGTTCTAGCAGAAGGTTATGACAGTGAATTAGATGAGCTGCGCGCCTTGTCACAAAATGCTAATCAATTCTTACTTGATCTGGAAACACGTGAGCGTGAGCGCACGGGTATCGAAACACTCAAGGTGAGCTATAACCGTATCCATGGGTACTACATCGAGATCAGCAAAGCACGTGCGAAAGATGCGCCTGATGATTATGTGCGTCGCCAAACCTTAAAAAGTGCTGAACGTTTCATCACCCCCGAGCTTAAAAAGTTTGAAGACCAAGTGCTATCAGCGCGCGAACGATCACTGTCTCGCGAGAAAGCCCTCTATGAAGCGTTAATCAGCACCTTGCAAGAGAGCTTAGGCGCACTACAACTCAGTGCGCGTAGCATCGCCGAATTGGATGTGTTGTGTAACTTAGCCGAACGCGCAGAGTCATTAAATTTTTCACGTCCAACCCTAAGCAAAACACCGGGCATTGCCATTGAGCAAGGTCGCCACCCAGTTGTTGAACAAGTCAGCAACACACCTTTTGTCGCTAACGATGTGCACTTCGATGATAAGCAACGCATGTTGATCATCACCGGCCCGAACATGGGTGGTAAATCAACCTACATGCGGCAAGCGGCATTGATAACCCTACTCGCGTATGCCGGCAGCTTTGTGCCAGCCAGCTCAGCTACCTTAGGTCCTATTGATCGGATATTCTCTCGTATTGGCGCATCGGATGATCTTGCGGGTGGTCGCTCGACCTTTATGGTGGAGATGGAAGAGACTGCAAACATTCTGCATAACGCGACAGACCAGTCACTTGTTTTAATGGACGAGATTGGTCGTGGCACCAGCACCTTCGACGGTTTATCTCTCGCTTGGGCTTGTGCCATTCAACTAGCCAAATCGATCAAAGCCTTCACCTTATTTGCGACACATTACTTCGAGCTCACCGCATTACCAGAAGAGGTTTCCACCATCAGCAATGTGCATCTTAATGCGGTTGAACACGGCGATTCGATTGTATTCTTACATGCCGTTAAAGAAGGCCCCGCAAATCAGAGCTATGGCTTACAGGTAGCTGCATTGGCTGGTGTACCTAAAATGGTGATTGCGCAAGCCAAAACACGCCTAAAAGAATTAGAGCAACAGGCTTCAGAGAGAAGCATGCATGATCAGTTATCGTTATTCACGGCTGAAACTAGCGAGGCGCCATCCGCTGTGCATGAGCATCTAGATCAGATAAATCCAGATGAACTATGCCCTCGCGAAGCACTTGAGTACTTATACGAACTCAAGCGCCTGCGAGACAAATAATTATTTCTTCTGAGCTTTTAGTGCCGCGGCTAAACGCTTAGGTGGCACATAACCTGGCACCAATTCGCCATCGTTGAATAACAAAGCAGGTGTACCCGTAACACCAAAGTCTTGTCCCAACTGGTACTGCGCAGCAACCGGGCTACCGCAATTTTTATTTGGCACATCGTTGCCGGCTTTCGCATCTGTTAACGCCGCATGCTTGTCATCCGCACACCAAACCGATTCAGCCAACGCCGCAGATTCGGTCATCTTGCCATCACGCATGATGCCTGAACGTGGATAAGCCAAGTAACGAATTCGGATACCTTCTTCGTTGTACTCCTTGATTTGGCTGTGCAGCTTGCGGCAGTAGCCACAATCGATATCGGTAAATACGGTTACTTGAAATGGCAACGATTTGTCGCCATAGATAATCATGTCGTCTTCATTAAGCGATGCAAGCTTGGCTTGTTTTAAATCACGCTTACGGTTCTCAGTCAGCAGTTCACGCGATTCTAGATCAACGATGTCACCACGCATCAGGAAACGGCCATCCGAAGTGACATAAATCAGGTTAGTGCCGTAGACAACTTCGTAAAGACCATTGATGGGTGTTGCATTCACTTCATCGATCGTCAGGATAGGCAACTTAGTCCCTAATGCCGCACGTATAGCTTTGTCTGCCTCAGGTGATGCCGGCTGCGCCATCACAGCACTGCTCAACAGGGTTAAGGCCATCATTCCTAATGTGATTAAACGCATGTTTCTTCCTTGGTAGTTAATCAAAAACGCCGCAAAGGCTATCACAGCAGACACGCATTTCGTGTAACAAGTTCCTAGGCACGGGGGTGGTGTTGCTGATGCAAACTCGCTAAACGCTCACGAGCCACGTGGGTATAGATCTGCGTCGTGGACAATGAGCTATGCCCTAACAGCAACTGCACTACACGCAGATCAGCACCATGGTTAATCAGATGGGTAGCAAAGGCGTGGCGTAGGGTATGTGGCGACAGCTCGGTTTTTATCCCCGCAGTGGTCGCATGCTTTTTAATGCGATACCAAAAGGCTTGGCGAGTCATCGCATAACCACGCCTTGTCGGAAAAAACGCATCACATGGTTGTCCTTTAAGTAACTCAGTTCGACCACCCGCATTAAAACGACGCAACCAATCGGCAGCCTCTTCACCCATGGGCACCAAGCGTTCTTTTCCACCTTTACCGATTACGCGAACCAAACCTTGTGACAAGCTCACTTCATTAACCTGCAATGAAACCAATTCACTGACACGCAGACCCGTCGCATACAGCAACTCCAACATACAGCGATCACGTTCACCTTCAGGGGTCTCGACGTCAGGCGCCATCAATAAAGCTTCAACATCTTGCTCGCTCAATGACTTAGGTAAAGGTCGACCTAACTTAGGTGCTTCGATCAAAGCACTCGGATCTTCCGAGAGCCAATGCTCACGAACGGCTAACTGATAAAACTGTCGCAAGCTCGACAGACGACGCGAGCTAGTCCTTGGTTGCACGCGCTGATCGACTAGACTCGCGAGGTAACCCAAAAGATCTTGTCGTCCCGCTTTATTCAGCGAGGAGTTGTTATCCACCAACCATGAAGCCGCATGACGTAAATCATTTTGATAGGCCTCTAAAGTATTTTTAGACAAGCCTCTTTCCATCCATAACGCATCGGCGAATTGTTCGATAAGACGGATTTGATCTTCCGGTAGTGAGGCTGAGGCAGTCGTTTCTGAAGCGGACATTTTGTGCAAAATACTCATGCATCAATACCTTAGGTGGCGATGACCAAATCATACCCTTATTTGAGCTGAAGTTTTCCACAGACCCTGTGGATAAGTCTGTTAGGAAACTGAAAAATTGACGGCCTAGACGGCGTATTCGTTATGAGTTTATTAAATTGGCAACTTTTTGTTCAATACCTATTTTTACTTTTTAAACAATGATTTATATGATTATTTTTATATTTCACATGGGTAACATAACGCAAGATATCGCTTTTTATCCTTAACGCCACCGCCTGTTAATAATTAAACCCTAATATTGTGCAGCAAGCAGGGTAGAATGCACCACATGTCAAGTACAAACGCACCTTTTTGGGAAGAAAAATCCCTTTCTGAACTCACTCGAGAGGAGTGGGAATCCTTGTGTGATGGCTGCGCAAAATGCTGCCTACATCGCCTGGAAGATGAAGATACTGGGGAAATCTATTTCACCAATGTGCACTGCCGGCTTCTCGAAACCGACACAGGTCGTTGTACTGATTACAAGAATCGCTCTACTCGGGTTTCTGACTGCGTGACCATAACCCTCGATACGCTGCTTGATCCCTATTGGCTCCCCAAGACCTGCAGTTACCGCTTACTTGCCGAAGGAAAACCCCTGCCTCAATGGCACCCCCTGATCACTGGTGATCCGGATTCGGTGATTGATGCTGGTATGCGTGTATGCGATCGGACCATTTGTGAGGACGAGGCAGATAACTTAGAAAGTCACCTAATTGATTGGTTGGAATAATGACCGAAAGCCTTACCCTGACTGAATTCCTTGAAAACACCGGCGCCATGCTCCGTTTTTACGATGTAGGTCGCCGAGTCAGCGCCATCAGTCGCGATGACTTTTTAGCCTTTGAGAAAACCGAGAAGAGCTACCCTTACCCGCTACAGAAAAAAGCTTGGCTTGCTGTTATGCAGCAGCGCCCCACTACACTGACCGAACCGGTGATCTGGTTCATTCAGTTTGACCTTGATGAGCAAGGCAAGCTTGTCCAAGCCACTCGCGACTATTTCCTGCATCGCTTTGTTGAACTGGCTGCAGAAGCGGCAGATGGCAAATCGTCTGATCTTGGTGCTGCGCTAGAAGACAATCCGTATGTGTTTAAACCACGTGACGATAAGCTCGCCAACCTCAATGCACAGCTCGGCCTCCATCTTAATCGTGAGCCTTCTCAATATTTCGAACACGCAAAAGCGTATTTCTCTGGCGCCGTGGGTTGGGATCAATGGGCTTTTGTGGGATATCAAGGCATCGCAGATCTTGTTGCACGCATTAACGACATTGGAATAGCTGATGTGATGACGCAGGCCATTCCACATCTGCCTAATGAGCCTCTCGTCGCGCTATGCCAATGCCTTGAAAACCAAGCACTACCTACAGAATTAGCTAATAGTCTCAGTACAAAACTCGAGATCGAGATAGCTGATGCTGCCGTCCTAGCTGCTCTGGTTCGAGGCTTATCTCAAGCACCTGATAGCCAACGCGACTTGGCTATCCGTAAAGCATTATCGACAGAATTTGCCACCGATCCTGAAGTCTTAGCGGCCATTGGTGGACGCGCCTGGGAAGCGATGCAGAATCCCGAAATTGCGCTTTCTTATTTAGAAGCATTGGCTAATGAAAAGGTCGATCAGGCGATTTTTAATCATTGCGTCAGTGACTTATTGCGCATCTCTACGCTTCAACAGCCCTTGTTAACCGTCATGCGAGACCCTAAGCGAAGTGATCAACTGGCCCAAGCCTTTCAGGCGATGTTGGGCTAACGCGTTTTTTTAGGCATTCTGCTCTAGGAATAACATCTTTCTTCTAGTAAGTTGGCGATTTAGGACGGTTGCACACTGCCCTTTAAAAAAAGAACTAAACCAAAGGATAAAATGATGAAGATGAAACTCACTGTGGCTGCAGTCCTAGCTGCCAGCCTATCTTTCTCTACCGTAAACGCGGGAACACTTGATGATGTTAAAGCTCGCGGCAGTGTGAACTGTGGTGTGAGCACTGGCCTTGCAGGCTTCTCACAAAAAAATGAAAAAGGCGATTGGAGCGGTTTAGACGTTGATGTCTGTCGTGCAGTTGCTGCTGCAACTTTGGGCGATGCGTCTAAAGTTAAATTCAAGCCTCTCACTGCTAAAGAGCGTTTCACTGCATTGGCCTCAGGTGAGATCGACATGTTGTCGCGCAACACCACTTGGACTCATACCCGTGACACCTCATTGGGCATCAACTTTGCTGGCACCAATTACTACGACGGTGCTTCATTTATGGTTATGAAGAACCTGGGTGTTAAAAGCGCAAAAGAACTTGATGGCGCAAACGCGTGTATTCAAGCAGGTACTTCAACCGAACTTGCAATCGCGGACTACTTCCGTGAAAACAAGATGTCTTACAAAGCCGTTACCTTTGATACCTCTGATCAAACTCGCGCAGGTTTCGAATCAGGCCGTTGTGACTTCCTGACCTCTGATGGCTCACAGTTAGCTGCACTTCGTATCGGCTTAGCTAACCCAGGCGGTGCAATCATTCTTCCTGAGGTTATTTCTAAAGAGCCACTAGGCCCTGTAGTTCGCCAAGGTGATGACCAGTGGTTCAACATTGTTAAGTGGTCATTAAATGCAATGATCGAAGCTGAAGAGCAAGGTGTTACCGCAGCAAATGCAGCTAGCAAGAAAGCCAACGGCAATCCTGCGAACAAGCGTCTTCTCGGTGCTGAAGGTGAGCTTGGTGCAAACCTAGGCCTAGGTGCTGATTGGGCGTATCAAATCGTTACTCAAGTAGGTAACTACTCTGAGTCTTTCGAGCGCAATGTGGGCATGGGCTCCCCATTGAAGCTTGAGCGCGGCTTGAATGCCTCATGGCGTAATGGTGGCATCTTGTATGCTCCAGCTATGCGTTAATTAGCATTTAGCTTGAACCTAAGGGGCACTCTCGTGCCCCTTTCTGCGTAAAAGACATCGAAAAGGTTTCATTGCATGTTCAATGAGAAAACCATTGAAGAAGTAAAATCGGCAAACCGAAAAGCATCATCTGATGCCACTTCGACTGCCTTTTACAACAACCCACGCATTCGTGGACTCTTTTATCAAATAGCGCTTGTCACAGGCCTGTTGTACTTCTTTGTTACCGTCATTGGCAATACCCTAGACAACATGGAAGCGACGGGCATCAAAACGGGCTTTGCCTTCCTTGATGCTGCCGCGGGTTACGATGTTTTAATGTCGTTGATCTCGTTTGAATCTACCGACACCTACGGCCGCATATTTATTGTTGGCTTTTTAAATACCCTGTTGGTTTCTGCCATCGGTATCTTTTTTGCCACACTATTCGGTTTTGTATTTGGCGTTGCTTACTTCTCACACAATTGGCTTATCAGAAAAATCGCTGTCGTTTATGTTGAAATCTTTCGTAACATCCCTTTATTACTGCAAGTTTTCTTCTGGTACTTTGCGGTCCTTTCATCCTTACCTAGCGCACGACAAAGTTTAAGTCTTGGCGAAGCGGTCTTCCTCAACGTTCGCGGTCTTTATTTTCCAAAACTAGTCGGTGGTGACCTAGCTTGGATTGTGTGGGCAGTATCAGCACTCGCAATCGGTGGTGTTTTTTACCTACGGCGCTGGGCGAAAAAGCGTCAAGAACTTACCGGCGAACAATTTCCCGTTTTAAAAATTAGCCTTGCGCTGATTATTTTATCTCCAATCGTTGCGGCGGCATTAACTGGTTTCCCCTTCACGGTGGACTACCCAGCTCTCAAGGGCTTTAACTACTTTGGTGGCGTAACGGTTATTCCTGAGCTGATGGCACTTTCAATCGCATTGTCGGTTTATACAGGTGCATTTATTGCTGAAGCCGTTCGTGCCGGCATCCAATCTATACCTCGTGGGCAAACTGAGGCGGCACGCAGCTTGGGATTACGCGAAAACAAAATCATGTCACTGATCATCGTACCGCAAGCGATGCGCGTCATTGTTCCTTTGCTTAACTCCGAATATCAATCGCTTGTTAAGAACTCGACACTCGCTGCCGCGATCGGTTACCCCGACCTATTCAACGTCTTCGTGGGCACTGCGCTAAATCAAACAGGCCAAGCGATTGAAACCATCTTCATGACTATCATTGTTTATTTCATCGTAAACATGGTGATTTCATTCTTAATGAACCGTTTCAACAATGCGGTCTCATTGGTAAGCCGATAGGAGGGCATGATGAAAGAATTTCAACCTAGCTCACCTCGCTCAGCACCCGATAAAAGTGTGGGCTTAATCGCATGGCTTCGTGAGAATTTATTCTCATCGATTCCAAACTCGGTTGTGACCATTGCGTTTATCAGCCTACTTGCTTATTACATACCTCCACTTATTGACTGGGCATTCCTTTCTGCCAATTTCAAAGGTGAGACTGAAGCGGCGTGTGTTAATGATGGCGCTTGCTGGGTCTTTGTTAACGCATGGTCTTATCAGTTCTTCTACGGAACTTATCCACCCGAAGAAGTCTGGCGCATCAACCTCACCATCGTATTACTAATCTTAGTGATCATCGGATCTTTTGCTTTACCAAAATCGATCCGCTTAAAGACTTCAATTGCCGCCTGGTTACTTCTTCCCATTTTCGGCATCGCACTTTTGGATGGTCGCTTGTTGGGCTTAGAAATGGTCAGCACCGATCTTTGGGGCGGCTTTACCTTGAACGTCTTTATGGCTACAGCAAGTATTGTGGTTGCCTTCCCCTTCAGCTTTCTGTGGGCACTGGGTCGTCGCTCAGACATGCCATTCATTCGCTCCGTCTCTGTGATCTTTATCGAGTTCTTTCGTGGCGTGCCTGTGCTGTCATTGTTCTTTATGGGCTCGGTGATGCTCCCGCTGTTCTTCGCAGAAGGTACCAATGTCGATAAACTCATCCGTGTTTGGCTTGTACTGATTTTCTTTATGTCGGGTTACATGGCTGAAGTATTCCGCGGCGGATTCCAAGCTGTGCCCAAAGGCCAGTACGAAGCCGCTGATTCAATCGGCTTAGGTTATTGGCAAAAGATCATGCTGATCATTCTTCCTCAGGTCATCAAGATCTCGATGCCAAACATCCTTGCAACCTTTGTCATGCTATTTAAGAACACCACTTTCTTATTGATCATCGGTATTCCGGAAGTGGTACAAACTTTACAAACTGCGCTATCCAACTCCTACTGGTTAGGCGGTCATGCCCTTGAGGGCTATCTATTTGTCTTCCTCGTTTTCTGGGGAAGTTGTTTCGGCATGTCGCTATTGGCAAGCCGTATCGAACGCACAATGAATACTGACAAGAGAGACTAACCATGACAGCCATCTCATCTAACTCTAATACTGAAGATGTCATCGTTATCGAAAACCTGAATAAGTGGTACGGCAATTTTCACGTGCTGCGCGATATCAATCTTCGTGTAAAGAAAGGCGAACGTATTGTTATCTGTGGCCCATCGGGTTCAGGCAAGTCAACAATGATTCGCTGCATCAATCGCTTAGAGGAATTCCAAGAAGGCTCTTTGGTTGTTGATGGTGTTGAGATGATCGAGGATGTGAAAAACATCGAAAAGATCCGTAAAGACGTGGGTATGGTATTCCAACACTTCAACCTCTTCCCTCATCTTACGATTCTCGAAAATCTCACCTTAGGCCCTATCTGGGTACAGAAGAAGCCAAAGGCTGAAGCAGAAGCGATCGCAATGAAATATCTCGAGCGAGTAAAGATTCCAGATCAAGCCAACAAATACCCAGGTCAACTCTCTGGTGGTCAGCAACAACGTGTAGCGATTGCACGCTCACTCTGCATGAGTCCAAACATTATGTTGTTTGACGAGCCAACCTCAGCACTCGACCCTGAGATGATCAAAGAGGTATTGGACGTGATGATCGAGCTGGCACAAGATGGCATGACGATGCTCTGTGTGACCCACGAAATGGGCTTTGCGAAGAAAGTCGCGGACCGTGTGATCTTTATGGATGGTGGTGGGATTGTGGAAGAGAACGAGCCAGAAGCCTTCTTCAGCAACCCACAAGTCGATCGCACACAACAGTTCTTAGAACAGATCTTAAACCACTAAGGTTTAATCCACGAAGCGTGCCACCAACCCCATTCGGTCTGTGCCGAGTGGTAAGCGAGTGCGTACTACCCAACCATCACCTTTGGCTTCATCAACCTTATGACCTTTCTTATCAATCATCTCGCTCAGAGTGAAACGATGATTGCCTGAAGGGGTAATCAACTCCATCTTGTCACCGACAGCAAAGCGATTCTTCACGATCAATTCGGTCAAGCCTGAGTCATTATCGGTTTCACCGATTTCAGCAGCAAACTGTGACTTATCCGCCATTGAAGCACCGGTACGGTACTGCTGTAGCTCTTGCGACTCATGACGCTCAAAAAAGCCATCGGTATATCCACGATTAGCCAGATTCTCAAGCTCCGCTAAGAGCTGTGGATCAAAAGGTCGACCCGCTACCGCATCATCAATCGCTTTGCGGTATACCTGTGTGGTACGTGCCGTGTAGTAATGTGACTTAGTACGGCCTTCGATCTTTAAACAATCCACACCGATCTGCGTTAAACGATGTACGTGCTCAACTGCACGTAAATCACGAGAGTTCATGATGTAGGTACCATGCTCGTCTTCAAAGATCGGCATGAACTCACCTGGACGATTACGCTCTTCTAGGTAGTAAATCTCATCGGCTGCCGGATGACGTTTAATATCCGATAGCGCAACTGATGGAATCGAGGTGTCATTCACTGCATCAAAATCATCTTTAGCGATTTTGTAATCCCAACGACACGAGTTGGTACAGGTACCCTGATTCGCATCACGGTGATTAAAGTAACCTGATAGCAAACAGCGACCTGAATACGCAATACACAGCGCACCGTGGACAAATACCTCAATCTCCATGTCTGGACAGTCATCACGAATCGCTGCGACTTCATCAAGCGAAAGTTCGCGCGACAAGATCACACGGGTTAAACCCATCGACTGCCAGAACTTAACACCCGCCGAGTTAACCGTATTGGCTTGTACAGACAAATGGATTGGCATATCTGGCCAATGTTGACGCACCAACATAATCAAGCCTGGGTCAGCCATGATCAGTGCATCAGGCCCCATATCGATAACTGGCTCGATATCATCTAAAAAAGTTTTCAGCTTGGCACCATGCGGCATCGCATTCGTCGCCACAAAGAACTGCTTACCCTGCGCATGCGCCTCTGCAATACCGGTACGCAGATTATCTTCAAGGAAATCGTTATTACGCACCCGCAAACTGTAACGAGGCATGCCCGCATAAATCGCATCAGCACCATACGCATAGGCGTAGCGCATATTGCGTAAGGTACCCGCCGGTGAAAGAAGCTCGGGCGATTTCATAATGATTTCCTTAGTTGAGTGCGAGCATTCTAATGACAATCAGTCACTTGCACTACAGTGATACCCGCACAGCTAACAGTATTTCTAGCCTAAAGGCACAAAAAAGCCCCCTTTTGGGGGCTTCTTAGACCATAAGTCGTTTAACCGACCGTTTGGTAATACAGGTTTTGTGGGTGCTTACCTTCGGTAAAGAAATACCAACGCTCAGCAATCAAACCAATGTACTGCACGACAAAAGCCACCAACGGAAGTGTTGCTGAATTTGTCGCCTCACCCGCCGCCAACAATGCCACCGGTGCTGCAAACACAGCCACTAGGAAGAACATACGTATAAAAGCGAGGGTCGCATTTGATGCACCGTGGAAATATTCCTTGGTGTTAAACGAGCCACCCATAAAGCCCATCGAACGTTGCGTGATATGTGTATGACGAACACCCAACGCTGAACGCAAGGTCGACTTATGTTTGATACGACCATTTCGCCACATCGAAAAGCCACGGGTCACGGCTGACATGATGGTGAAGATCACTGCCCATGAGCCAAAGAACACAATGAGGTCGACACCAGCCCAAGCCGAGAATGCGGCAGCCAAGGTAAAGCCTGATGCCAAACCAAATAGCATGAAGTTAGCGACCGTTAGTGGATGATGCCACTCCTGCAAGAAACGCAAACTCGCATAGATCATTGCTGTGCTAATAAATAACACGATCGATAACAACACGCCAATCGCACCAAAAATCAAGCTTACATCAACCGGCAATACATCTTTGATAACAAACAACGGCTGTGTCCATTGCATGTAATGCGCCAAGCCATATAAAAACACAAAGAACATAAACACAGGAAGTGCGATCAACTCTCGCGACAACCATGAGGTACGCCATTGCGACATGCCACGCCATGCACGTGTAATGAAGTAGCTAGGCTTACCTAAGTGGAAAACCGCAGCAACCAAACCACCCACAAGGAAGATCAGTGACAACAAACTACCCATCGCATAGAAACTCACGCTGTCTTGAGCGGGTAAAAGATTTGCAATAGAGTAAACCTGACCGGTTACCAAGGCCATAAACAAGCCTTGAGCAGCACCAATCAAAGTCGTTAAGAAAATTACAGAAAACGCCGGATGCATATCATCAATCTCCTTTAGTACGACACATCGTCGAGGGTATCGCCAGTCGCTGCTGGCAATGGATGTTCCTTATCGAGTGGATTTTCCGCACGGATAAGTTCGTCCTCGAAGATCTGGATACGGGTCTTACGACGTGGCAAATAGTGGTTAGCCGGCTGAGTACCCCATTCTGGCATCAACTGATAACCACCACGCTCACGAATCGCAACCGAAGCTTCTGAATCTGGGTCATGCACATCACCATAGATACGCGCGCTTGTCGGACAAGCCAAAACACATGCCGGTTTACGCTCAGATTCGGGTTTCGTTTCGTCAGTGATACGATCGATACACAGGGTGCACTTCTTCATCACCTTCTGCATCTCATCAAGCTCACGCACACCGTAAGGACATGCCCATGAGCAATACTTACAGCCGATACACTTATCGTAATCAACTAGGACTACGCCGTTATCTTCACGCTTGTACGATGCGCCTGTAGGACATACCGGTACGCAAGGCGGCTCTTCACAGTGCAAACAGCTCTTCGGGAAGTGAACGGTTTCCGTATTCGGATACTCGCCTACTTCGTAGGTTTGAACACGGTTGAAGAAGGTACCTGTTGGATCAGCATCATAAGGACGCTCATCCACCATGTAGCCAGCCCAGCCAGAGGTGTTCCATTCTTTACAAGAAGTCACGCAAGCATGGCAGCCTACGCAAACATTCAAATCAATTACCAATGCAAGTTGAGTCATTATCTTTCTCTCTTGTCGGCTTAATCTTTAATGCCAGTCTTTTTACGGAACATGCCCGCAAAATAGGCTTGGAATTTGCCACGCTTCTTATCCTGACCTGGTAGGCGACGCTGTGGTTTGAACTGTGGGAAGCTCACTTCAGGCTCATTACTATCAGCCTTGTAAACTTTCACACGTACGTCATACCAAGCCGCTTGACCTGTCACAGGGTCAGAGTTGGACATGTTTTTACCTGCCTCACAGGGTGGCAACTCTTCTGAGATCACATGATTTAACAAGAAACCTTTTTGTGATTCATTGGCTTTGCCATCGAGACCCCATGCGCCCGATGCTTTACCGATCGCATTCCATGTCCACACAGTGCCTGGCTCAACAGATTCTGAGAATCGCGCCTTACAACGGACTTTACCGTGCACCGATTCAACCCAGACCCAGTCACCATCGCTAAAGCCTTGTTGCTCACCAACAATCGGACTCATGTAGAGATAGTTATAAGTATGGATCTGACGCAACCATGCATTTTGGCTGTCCCATGAGTGGTACATCGCCATAGGACGCTGGGTTAATGCATTTAACGGATATTCCTGAGTATCCACCAAGTTAGATTCCAAGGTCTCGTGATAAAACGGCAGTGGATCCATGTAGGTATCTAAACGCTTACGCAAGCGCTCTGGTGGTACACGACCTGTGGTTTTACCTTGTGCGGCGCGACGGAACTTTTGTAGCACCTCAGAGTAAATATGCACGTTAATAGGCTCTGCGTAACGCGTCATACCATGTGCACGAGCCCATTCTAGATAACCTTTATTCCAGTTACGCATGTACTGGTACGACTTTGGCAACTCATAATGGAAGACACAGTTGTTCTTCGCATACATTTCCCACTGACGCGGGTTAGGCTCACCCTTAAGGAACTTCTCGCCCCCTTTACCACGCCATCCTGATAGAAAGCCGATACCAGAACCTGGTGCCGTTTCAAAGTTAACAATGAAGTCTGGATAGTCACGGAACTTGCGTGAGCCATCATCATTAGTAAAGGCTGGCAACTTCAAACGTGAAGCTAGCTCAACAACAACATCTTGGAACGGTTTACACTCACCTTTAGGTGGCACAACCGGAATACGAACCGAATCGACTGGACCATCAAATTCTGAGATTGGACGGTCAAGCATCGACATCGTGTCATGGCGCTCTAGATACGTTGTATCAGGTAATACCAAATCCGCGAACGCTACGGTTTCTGATTGGAATGCATCACACACAATCAAGAACGGGATCTTATATTCACCATTCTCATCTTTATCTGTGAGCATCTCGCGAACCTTCGCGGTGTTCATTGATGAGTTCCATGCCATGTTCGCCATGAACAACAACATAGTGTCAATTTTGTACGGATCGCCGCGCCACGCATTGGTGATCGCGTTGTGCATCATGCCGTGAACTGACAACGGATATTCCCAAGAGAAAGCCTTGTCCAAACGAATCGCTTCGCCGTCTTCATCGACAAACAAATCTTTTGGATCAGCCGGCCAACCTAATGGCATGCCATTCAGTGGTGTATTTGGCTGTACATCATCCCAGCTTGTTGGTGGCTTAGGGCAAGGCGGAATTGGGCGTGGGAATGGCGCTTTGTGACGGAAGCCCCCAGGAGTATCAATGGTGCCTAACAAGGTCATCAATACCGACATCGCACGGATGGTTTGGAAACCATTTGAGTGTGCTGCCAAACCACGCATCGCGTGGAATGCTACTGGCGCACCCTTAACACTGGCGTGCTCTTGACCCCAAACGTCAGTCCATTGAATCGGTAATTCGATCTTCTGGTCTCGGGCTACGACACCCATTTCGTGTGCCAAACGCACGATGGTTTCAACAGGGATACCGGTGACACCAGCTGCCCATTCAGGGGTGTATTCTTCAACGCGCTCTTTCAGCATCTGGAAGGCCGTTTTAACAGGCTTACCTTCAACCTCATACTCACCCATCAGATAAGGGTCAGCGCCTTCTGCACGTACATTAACGGGTTGATTAGTATTGCGATCCCACCAAAGTTTGTTTTGTGGATCGAAACACCCTTCTTCACCTGGTTCATTGGTACGGATAAACATACCGTAGTCATCTGAATCAGCATCCAAGTTAATCAATTCGGCTGAGTTGGTGTAATTCACCAAGAACTCACGATCGTAAAGACCTTGTGCAATCAGCTCATGAATGATCGCAAGGAACAATGCGCCATCAGTACCCGGACGAATAGGAACCCACTCGTCTGCAATTGCTGAGTAACCCGTACGCACTGGATTAATGGTGATGAAACGACCGCCTTGGCGCTTGAACTTCGACAGCGCGATCTTCATTGGATTTGAGTGATGGTCTTCAGCCGTACCAATCATGATGAACAGCTTAGAGCGATCGAGGTCAGGACCACCGAATTCCCAGAACGAGCCACCGATCGAATAGATCATGCCCGCCGCCATGTTTACTGAGCAGAAACCACCGTGCGCTGCATAGTTTGGCGTACCAAACTGCTTCGCAAACAAACCGGTTAATGCCTGCATCTGGTCACGACCAGTAAAGACAGCAAACTTCTTTGGATCGGTTTCACGCAAGTGCGACAAACGCTCTTCCATGATCTTAAATGCCTGATCCCAAGAGATTTCTTCGAAATCAGACTCGCCTCGCTTACCACCCTTACGACGCATTAAAGGTTTGGTAAGACGACCTGGTGAGTATTGCTTCATGATGCCTGAAGCACCCTTCGCACAGATCACACCCTTATTTAAAGGATGCTCTGGGTTACCTTCGATGTGGCGCACCTCACCATCACGTAAAGTGACGCGGATACCACAGCGACATGCACACATATAACAAGTCGTTGTTTTGGTCTCGACGCGACCGATTTCTGAATCGGTATGAGCAACTGGATCCAACATGCCTGTTTGCCTATTTTGTTAGTTAAACCTGATGACTGGGTACTGCTGACAGTCATATTAATAGCTCATTCTAATATTAGATAATACTTATAATCAAATCACCCTAAAGAGGTGGTAAGTGGTCGAAACACTAAGCTATTGAAAGGTATAGAAAATTAGAGATCAGGAATTTTAGGAAGTTGTTGAGAAATAAGGATTTTTTATTTATCGAGGTATTTGCCATAAATTTTACTAATAAGCAAAACTTATCACAAAATAGAATTTTTCAGCGCTAATGGCTTAGCTATCAAGCTCCATCCAGCGCTCTAAACATCCCTCAAGCTCGGTTTCGATCTGTTGAAGTCGGGCTGTTTTTGCAGCCATTCCATCGGAACCCAGTTGGTCAAACGCATTCGGATCAGCGAGCTCAGCATTGATCGTATCTCGCTCGGCTTCTAATGATTCAATCTGCTTAGGTAGAAGATCCAATTCGCGTTGATCTTTATAGGAAAGCTTTTTCTTCGGCACCTTAGGCTCAGCGGCTTTTTCAGGTTCGGCTTTTGCTTTTGCCACCGGTTTTTCAACTGCAGGTTTGCCGCGTTGGCGTAGCCAATCAGCGTAGCCACCCACGTATTCATTCACCGCACCCTGCCCTTCAAACACCAACGTACTGGTGACCACGTTATCAACGAACTGACGGTCGTGACTCACTAACAACAAGGTGCCTTCAAATTCGAGCAATAATTCTTCTAGTAACTCGAGTGTTTCAAGATCTAAGTCATTGGTGGGCTCGTCCATAACCAATACGTTTGCGGGCTTAGTAAATAACTTAGCGAGCAACAAACGGTTACGCTCTCCACCTGACAATGCCTTTACGGGCTGGCGGCAACGCTGCGGTGGGAACAAAAAGTCACCTAGATAACTAATGACGTGTTTACTTTTGCCATTAATCAGTACTTTATCGCTGCCTTCAGCGACGTTATCGACAACGTTCTTTTCAAGGTCTAGCTGATCTCGCAACTGATCAAAGTAAGCAATCTCTAGCTTAGTACCTAAGTCAATTGCGCCTGAATCAGGCTGTAATTTACCGAGCAGAAGATTCAGTAAGGTACTTTTGCCACAACCATTCGGTCCGATAATGCCAATCCGATCACCACGCATGATGGTGGTGCTTAAACCTTGCACGATAGGCTTATCCGCCCAGGCATAGTTCACATCAACTGCTTCACAAACCACCTTGCCGGACTTATCTGCGGCATTCATTTGCAAGTTAGCTGTACCTTGACGTGAACGGCGTTGCGAAAACTGATCACGCATATCTTTTAATCGACGCACACGACCTTCATTACGCGTACGACGCGCCTTGATCCCTTGGCGAATCCACACTTCTTCTTGAGCCAACATTTTGTCGAAACGTGCGTTTGCTAATTGCTCAGCGTTATCCATCTCTTCACGGCGTCGAATGTAATTATCGTAATCACCCGGAAAATCAACTAACTGACCACGATCTAACTCGACAATGCGGGTTGCTAACGCACGCAAGAAACTTCGGTCGTGGGTGATAAAAATGAGCGCACCCTGCCAGGTCTTCAAGAACTCTTCGAGCCACGCAATAGATTCCACATCGAGATGGTTAGTCGGCTCATCGAGTAACAAAATATCTGGCTGTTTAACCAGTACGCGCGCCAACAGCACACGACGCTTCATACCACCCGACAGACCTGAAAAATCAGCTTCAGGGTTCAACTGCATACGAGAGATCACTTGCTCAATAAGCGAGTTAAGGTTCCAGCCATCATTCGCCTCTAAGGCTTGCTGAGCTTTTTCTAATTTAGCGAAAGCCTCATCATCTGCAGAATGCGCCAGCGCTTCACTCGCCTCGTGATACGCCTTAACCACTTCAGCTAGCTCTCCGGCACCCTCAGCAACTACATCAAATACGCGGCCTGAGAGATGACGTGGTACTTCTTGCTCCAAACGGCCAATCACCGCCCCTTTTTGCAACACGCGCTCACCGTCATCGATTGGCTGCTCTTCAGCGATCACCTTCATCAAGGTCGACTTACCCTCGCCATTGCGACCAATGATGCAAACACGCTCGCCGCACTCTAGATTGAACGCTAGTCCGTCCAATAAAGGTGGGTGACTAAATGAAAGTTGAATATCGCGTAGCGTGAGTAACGCCATGAAAGCCTCTAATTAACTGGAAAGGATGATCTGACAAAACGCGACATCATACGCTTTATTTTTGTTGGGCTTATGTGTTCCAAAAAAACAGTCCCAAAGCCAGAAATTGACCCAATTAAAAAATATATGATCTATGTCATATAGGGAAAACCATATATCACCATAGAATCGCCGCCAACAGGTGCTACGCAAGCGCTGCAATTTTGGAAACAGAGTGAATTACCCCTAATTCACTCCACATCGAGTTGGGAGAAGCAAGGTGTTAGACCCAGATATGATCGAATTGTCTCGTTGGCAATTCGCAATAACCGCCCTCTACCACTTCTTATTTGTGCCACTAACACTTGGCATGGCATGGATCTTAGTCATCATGGAATCGGTTTATGTCATGACTGGCAAACAGATTTACAAAGACATGACCAAATTCTGGGGCAAATTGTTTGGTATCAACTTTGCACTGGGTGTGACGACCGGCCTCACGATGGAATTTGAATTTGGTACCAACTGGGCTTACTACTCGCACTATGTTGGCGACGTATTTGGTGCACCCCTAGCAATTGAAGGCCTTATGGCATTCTTCCTAGAGTCGACCTTTGTTGGCATGTTCTTCTTAGGTTGGGAACGCTTAACCAAAGTACAACACTTGATGGTGACTTTTTTAACCGCGCTCGGAACCAATTTGTCTGCTCTGTGGATCTTGGTCGCCAATGGCTGGATGCAAAATCCAGTTGGCTCTGAGTTCAGTCTAGAAACCATGCGTATGGAAATGACTAGCTTCTCCGAAGTATTCCTGAACCCAGTTGCTCAAGTGAAATTTATTCACACCGTTTCTGCAGGTTACGTAACCGCAGCGATGTTTGTTGCGGGAATCTCAGCGTATTACCTTCTAAATAATCGTGACCTTGGCTTTGCACGTCGCTCAATGGCGATTGCCCTTGGTTTTGGTATGGCATCCATCCTTTCGGTTATTTTGCTGGGTGACGAATCTGGTTATGAGATGGGTGATGTTCAACGCATGAAACTCGCTGCAGTCGAAGCAGAATGGCATACCGAGGAAGCACCAGCCGCATTCACTGTAATCGGATACCCAAATGATGAAACCATGGAAACTGAGAATGCAGTGAAAATTCCTTATGCCTTAGGCTTAGTTGCAACTCGTTCAGTAAGTGAAGAAGTTATTGGTATTCATGATCTTATTAAAGAAAACGAAGCTCGCATCCATGCCGGCATAGTGGCTTACCGCGCCATGACAACCATTCGCTCCGGCAAAGGGAATGAAATGGATGAGGCTTTGTTTGAGATGTATAAAAAAGACCTTGGCTACGCACTGCTTCTTAAACAATTTACACCTAACGTCGTTGACGCAACAGAAGAGCAAATCAAAGCTGCTGCGCGAGGAACCGTACCTGATGTCACACTGATGTTCTTCACCTTCCGCGTAATGGTTGCTTGTGGCTTCTGGATGTTATTACTAATTGGCATTGGTTTCATTTTGAATGCGCGCCGACGTTTGGAGAAACACCGCTGGGTATTACGTTTATTCTTGTACTCAATTCCCGTGCCATGGATTGCGGTTGAGACCGGTTGGTTTGTTGCCGAATATGGTCGCCAGCCTTGGGCGATTGGTGAAGTACTTCCGACTTTCTTAGCGACATCAAGCCTTGAATACAGTGATGTGTTAATCAGTATGATTGGCTTTATCACCTTCTACACATTCTTATTCATTATCGAGATGTACTTGATGATGAAGTTCGCTCGATTAGGACCTAGCTCACTACACACCGGTCGCTATCATTTTGAAAAATCTGTTGGCGCAGGTGGTGCAATTACCTCTCCTGCTGCCCGCAAAGAAGACGTTTAAGGAGAGCACCATGGTTGATTACGAAACGGTAAAATTAATTTGGTGGTTGTTAGTTGGCGTACTACTCGTCGGGTTTGCCATCATGGACGGCATGGACATGGGCGTTGGCGCTTTACTGCCATTCCTTGGAGATAACGATGGTGAACGTCGCGTTATCATTAACACTGTCGGTCCACACTGGGATGGCAACCAGGTATGGTTCATAACTGCCGGTGGCGCGATCTTCGCAGCATGGCCTGCAGTTTATGCAGCGTCATTCTCTGGCTTCTACCTCGCCATGCTGTTAGTTCTGTTTGCTTTGTTCTTACGCCCTGTGGGTTTTGACTACCGCTCTAAGCTAGAAAACGCGCAATGGCGTAACACATGGGACTGGGGCTTAATGGTTGGCGGCGTTATCCCAGCACTTGTCTTCGGTGTGGCATTCGGGAATCTGTTACAAGGCGTACCGTTCTCGTATGACGAGTTTCTTCGCCCTTGGTACTCAGGAAGCTTCTTTGGCCTTCTAAACCCATTTGCACTGTTAACCGGTGTAGTGAGCTTAAGTATGATCATTCTGCACGGAGCCACCTTCTTACAATTGCGCACACAGAAGAGTGTTTCTGATCGTGCTAAAAAATCGGTTATTTTGTTTGGCTTGATCTACATTGCGGCCTTTGCACTAGCTGGCCTTTGGCTAGCTTTTAGTATCGACGGTTATCAAATCATCAGTGATCGCGCGCATGATGCATTGCCAAACCCTCTTGGCAAAGAAGTTCAAATTGTATCCGGCGCTTGGTTAAGCAACTACAGCACCTATCCCTTGACCTTGCTGGCACCTGCACTGGGTTTTGCGGCTGCGGCATTCACCATTGTAACGGCAAAAGCAGGCAAAGCAGGCTGGGCATTCTTTGGCTCGTCACTAGTGCAGGCTGGTACTATTTTTACCGCGGGCGTCTCAATGTTTCCATTCGTGATGCCATCAAGCACTCATCCAAGCCACAGCTTGACCTTGTGGGACGCGGCATCAAGTCAACTTACGCTTAACGTCATGCTCGTGGCTGCGGTGATCTTTGTACCTATCATCATTGGTTATACCTTCTGGAACTTTAAGAAGATGTGGCGTGTGATTACGGTTGAAGAGATAAATGCACAATCGCACTCAGCGTATTAAACAGGAGATAACAACATGTGGTATTTCAGTTGGATCTTAGGTGTGTTGCTAGCGATAGCTTTGGGTATCATCAACGTCATGTGGCTTGAGCATGAAGAGTGTCTCGACGACGAGCACTGCAACGGCCGCGATTAAAAGGGTGTAGGCTATGTGCACAATAAAGCGCATAGCCCCATCCTCGCCATGGCAGACATGCAAATCGCCCAACAGTGGCTTAAACAACAACACTCTCTGATCCAACCTTCGATCAGGTCACTTCGTCTAATCGCATCGCTCAGTGGACTTATTATTGTTCTACAGGCATTTCTAATTGCTCATCTTCTATCGAGCATCATCATTGATAAAAAAACTCTGGATGATTTATGGCCTCCCTTAATTAGCCTTCCACCATTATTTGCACTGCGTTACTACCTTAGCTATCAAGCTGAGCAACTTACTTTTAAAGCCGGCTCTGCGATCAAACAATCCATTCGCGAGAAACTTCTTAAAAAACTTGCTCGACTGGGCCCGGTTGCTCTCGCTAATGAAGAAAGCGGCAGCGTAACCACCACCATCATTGATGGTGTCGAAAGCCTTGACGCTTACTTTGTAAAGTTTCTACCAACAGTCATCATCATGAGCATGGTGCCGTTGATTATTTGGATTGTTGTTATTCCTAGTGACTGGCTCTCAGCTACTGTACTGATGGTTACCGCACCTCTGACACCATTATTTATGATGCTTGTAGGTAAACATGCCGAGCGACTAAATCAACAACAATGGAACAAGCTCGCGCGAATGGGTGGTCATTTTCTTAGCGCCATTCAAAATCTGACCACTCTTAAACGCTTCGGTGCAAGTAAACGCGAGATTGAGAATATAGGTCGCATCGCCGATGAGTTTCGTCGCAGCACCATGGGTGTGCTTCGCATCGCGTTTCTTACCTCAGCTATTCTGGAATTCTTTGCGGCTCTGAGCATCGCTTTAGTTGCCGTTTTCATCGGCTTTCGCTTACTCGAAGGTCATATGAGCTTTTTCTATGGCTTCTTTGTCCTTCTACTCATCCCGGAATTTTATTTACCACTGCGCCAGTTTGGCGTGCAAAGCCATGCTCGCATGGAAGCGAATAGTGCAGCTGAGCATATTATCCGGTTACTCGACCTTAAGGAGCCAGCGTCATTTGATGTTACCCATGAAACAGCTATTAAGTTTGACCAGATGTCGTATCGCTATAACGATAAATCAGCCGCTATTAATAGGCTAAGTCTTTCTATTTCTAATGGCGAGAAGATCGCTATCACAGGAAAAAGCGGCTCAGGAAAAAGCACCCTTCTATCTTTGCTGTTAGGTTTTATTTCACCTAGCGAGGGCAAGCTAAGCACACCGAGTCGACACGAAATAGCTTGGGTTCCACAAAAGGCAAAGCTGTTTTATGGCAGCATTGCTGAGAATGTCGCCATGAGCCAAACGCTTAGCGATAACGATATAAAATGCGCTCTTCGTGCTGCACAGGCAGATTTCATACTTGCGCTACCCCATGGCATACATACCCATGTTGAGGAAGGTGGACGAAACTTTTCAGGTGGACAGACCCAACGTATTGCACTTGCTCGTGCATTAGCAAAGAGAGCACCCATTCTTTTACTTGATGAACCAACAGCACACCTTGACGATGAAAGTGAAGCTGCCATTACGTCAGCACTCAATAACTTAAGTCATGAGATAACAACCATCACGATCGCGCATCGTCTCAGCACATTACAAAAAGCTGATCGCATTATTGTTCTCGATAAAGGACAAATCGTTGAAGAAGGTGACTACAAGACGCTAAGCCAATCCAGTGGACCCTTTGAGGACTTGCTTAACAGTGGCCAGGAGTTACTCGCATGATCCGGCAACTCTGGCAATGGCATCGCCCTTACATTGGCTGGCTAAGCCTGGGATTAATGCTCAGCATCGCTGCACTTCTCGCCAACATTAGCCTATTGGCGTTATCCGGATGGTTTATTAGCTCTATGGCGATAGCAGGCATTACAGGCGTGGCCATAAATTACTTCACCCCCGCCGCCATTATTCGTGGGCTTGCCATGATTCGTACTGCAGGACGTTATGGGGAACGTGTCGTCACGCATGAGGCCACTTTCCGCGTTATCGCTACTCTGCGTCAATGGTTCTATGCACAGATTGAACCACTTTCACCCGCACATTTTTATCACCAACGCTCAGGTGACCTACTTAGCAAACTTCAAAAAGACATTGATCGTCTAGATGCGTTTTATCTTCGCATAGCATTACCGATTGTAAGTGCCGTTATTGGTATCGCTGTTGTTACCGTCTTTATGGCGCTATATGACCCATCTAGCGCCGCTATCACGCTTATGCTTTTAATCCTGAGTGGCTTTGCTTTACCCATCGCGCTCAATCGTTTAGCTAGCCCACTTGCTCAAAAAGAAGTGCTAGCGGCTAGTCAAATGCGCAGCTATTGCGTTGAGTTCACTCAAGGGATTGGTGAACTCCTCATTTTTAATGCCGAACAAGAAAAGATTTCTCAGCTTAAAAGCCATCAGACAACCTGGTTTGATGCGCAAACACGTCTTCATAAAACCCGAAGCTTAGGTGGATCCTTTCAAGGCTTTTTTGCCCATATGGCTTTATGGTCAATCATCCTAGTTTGCACTCCACTAGTGACAAACAACATCCTATCCGGGCCTCAATTAGCCATGCTGAGTCTCTTAAGCCTAGCGGCTTTTGAAGCAGTAGCCCCTTTACCTTTAGCTTTCACATCTTGGACTGAACTCAAAGAGGCCATGAATCAACTTGAATCCATCAGTGATCAGAAGGCCCTTCGTGTCGAGCCGCTGAAAACAGCTGCAATTCCAACAAATGCCGATATCACCCTAAATAAAGTAAGTTTCACTTACCCGAAAAGTCACACGCAAACACTCGATGAAATTAGCCTTACCTTTCCTTATGGCACTCGCAGCCTTATCACGGGCAATAGCGGATCAGGAAAATCAACCCTACTACAGATCATCGAGGCACTCTATCCGGCTTCTATCGGCTCCTGTCTGATCCGCAATACCGACATCAATCAGATAAATAGTGATCAATGGCGCAGCAAAATAAGTGTGATCTCACAACAACCTCAGCTCATCAATGGCACGCTAGCCGATAATTTACGTTTAGCTAAACCCGATGCCACTGACGCCGAATTATTGGTTGCACTTAACAAAGCCGCACTGGGAGACTTTATTGACACCCTTCCTTATGGTTTAAACACCTGGCTTGGCGATACCGGCGCCAAAGTTTCAGGTGGACAGGCCAGACGTATCTCAATCACGCAGGCCTTACTTAAGGATGCGCCTCTATGGCTTTTAGACGAGCCGACTGAGGGGCTTGATCAATCAACAAGCTCACAGCTTATTAAGTTATTGGATCAACATCTCACAGGTCGCACCGCAATCATTGTTAGCCATCAGCGCTTACCCAATTTACACATAGATCAGCACTTTATTATGCAAAACGGGCAATTGACCCAACATCACTAACTCGCCACACTGTACAAACTATTTGAGGTGTTATGGCAGCCATTCTTTTTAATCTAATACCCGTCTTTGCCTTGATTGCCTTGGGCTGGGCTATCGCACGCCTTAAGCTATTTAGCGAGAGTTTCTGGCCAGAACTTGAAAAGCTGACCTATTACATTCTTTTCCCTGCGCTTCTGATACATCGCTTAGCCAATGCGAATTTCGAAAGCTTGAGCTTATCCGATGCTGCAATACCCGTTATTACCGCACTCGCAGTCACTAGCCTTGCCACCTTTATTTGGCAGTTCCTCTTCAAAGCAGATGCGGCTGACTTCACCTCGGTTTACCAAGGCGCCATTCGTTTTAACACCTATCTAGCCCTAGCCAGCGTAAATGCACTTACCGGTGATGAGGGACTCATTATTGCCGCGGTTGTGATTGCCATATTGATCCCCATGATCAATTTACTCTGCGTCAGCGTGTTTCAGCTCATGTTGCATCGTCAATCAAGCAATCCCTATTGGAAAACATTAGCAACCAACCCACTCATCCTCGGCTGCCTCATCGGTATTGGATTGAATTTTTCACAGTTCGAGTTGCCTTTAGTTGTGATGGAATGGCTTGGCATGCTCGGTAAGACCGCGTTACCACTGGGTCTTATTGCTGTGGGTGTTGGCATCAAGGTACGTCAAATGGGACACCACTGGTTACTGCTAATCAGTGCATCGGCATTTAAGTTCATTGCAATGCCACTTGGTTTTCTACTGGGCGCCATTCTGCTTAATGCCAATAGTTTGATCACTGAAGTACTTATCATCATTGCAGCCCAACCAACTGCAAGCTCTGCCTACATTCTGGCAAGGCAACTTGGCGGCAACACGACCTTAATGGCGAATATTATTAGCAGCCAAACCTTATTGGCAGTCTTGAGCATCCCGCTTTGGTTGATCATCTTTCAACGTTTGGTTTGAGCTTCCCAATCCAGTAAACGTCGCTTCATCTCAGCTCCCCAGCGAAACTCACCACTCTCGCCACTTTTCTTAATCACTCGATGACAAGGGATAAGAAAGCCACATCGATTTTGCGCAATCGCGGTAGCCACCGCCCGAAAAGCCGTTGGGCGGCCGATTGATTCAGCGAGTCCTTGATAACTTATTGTTTCTCCAAATGGGATCCTCATCAGCGCCTGCCAAACCACTAATTGAAAGTCAGTTGCTATCAAGGTAATGCTGCCGGTAAAAGCTGATTGAAAAATAGACTCTGCATGCTGCTGAGCGAGTTGATCATTTCGCCTGATCGACTGACTCAATTCCTGAAAAGACTCTTCAGTAAAACTGAGTCTCGATACGCTGGTCTCATCACAACACAATGAAACACAGCCTAAAGGTGTCTCTGCATACCCAAATTGCGCCTTATTTTTCAGCCATTGCTGAAAGCCTTCTTCAGATAAGCGATTGATCTTATTGGCGACTGTTTTCATCGCGTCATTTTGACTTAGTCTTCACCTACTTTCCTAGTCGCCTATTTGTTCGCACTGGCATACACTCAATTTAGGCTATGAATAGGGGGATTCGATATGCCAAGTTATAAAGGTCATTGCCATTGTGGCGAGGTGAGCTTCGAGTTCACCACAGAGCAACCGATTGATGGCGGCACACGCTGCACCTGTTCGATCTGCGTCAGAAAAGGCGCCATGATGTCGAACGAGTTTATCGATGAGGCAAACCTCAAAGTAAACCAACCTAAAGAAAACCTCGGCATGTATCAGTTTGGTAATAAAAAGGCCAAACACTACTTTTGTAAAACCTGCGGCATCTATCCATTTCATGCTACTGCACGTTTTCCTGATAAGTATCGCGTCAATCTAGGCTGTATCGATGAGGTTGATCCATTGGAATTACCCGTCACCGTATTTGATGGGAAAAACCTACTCTAGAGTCCCGCTTTCACCATTTTTCACGTACACTTTATTAAACAATTAAAGGATAACCATGCCTATTCCCGCACTTGGAAAAAAAATCCCTAATGTCGATATTCTGATTACCGGCAACGTGCAAACCTCTCTCAAAGCCTACGCCGGCAAACCTCTTGTCCTCTATTTTTATCCCAAGGCCAGCACCCCGGGGTGCACCACTGAAGGTCTCGATTTCACTGCTACGATAGCTAAATTTCGTCGCCAAGGCTGCCAAATCTTAGGAGCATCACGAGATAGTCTTAAAGCTCAAGAAAACTTTAAAGCCAAACAAAGCTTCGCTTTTGACTTAATCGCCGATACTGAGGAAACCCTCTGCAATGCTTTCGATGTCATCAAAATGAAAAACATGTATGGCAAACAGGTTCGCGGAATTGAGCGAAGCACATTTCTCATCGATGCAGATGGAAAACTTCGTCAAGAATGGCGCGGCGTCAAAGTGAAAGGTCATGTAGACGAAGTATTAGCTGCCGTTAAAGAACTCAAGAAATAACACCGAAGGACTCAATCACGAATGGGCATCAAATCTCGGACTAGCAAAAAACTCTTTGTACTCGATACCAACGTGCTGATGCACGACCCCACCGCCCTATTCCGATTTGCTGAACACGACATCTTCCTCCCCATGATCGTTCTCGAAGAACTTGATCGTGGTAAGAAAGGCCTTTCTGAAGTTGCTCGAAACGTCCGCCAAGTTAGTCGTTTCATCGATGACTTGATGACTAAAAATGGCAGCAAAGACATTCATGAAGGCATTCCGCTTACGGGTGCGCTTAATATCAACGATGGTGAGCGTTCAGCAGATGAGTTAGGCCATCTATTTTTTCAGACCCAGTTAAAACCCAACCAACTCCCTGATTCACTACCGGGTGATGTTGCTGATAACAATATTCTGGGGACCGCTCTTGCTTTAGCGGATATGGCGACCGGTCGTGAGGTCATTCTCGTCTCTAAAGACATCAACCTTCGCATCAAAGCATCAGTTGTCGGCATCGTTGCTGAAGATTATCACAACGACCAAGCTCTTGACGACTTAGAGCTGCTGTATAGCGGTCAGTTAGAACTCGAGAGCAACTTCTGGGACAGTCACAGTAAAGACATGCAATCTTGGCAGGACGAAGGTCGCTCTTTCTACCGCGTATCTGGGCCAGACACTAAAGACTGGCACATCAATCAGTTGCTATTCCAAGATGGCGACCAAAATTTGGAAGCCATTGTTCGCAAGAAGGAAGACGATGGCGCCACGATTGAATGGATCCACGATTACACCTCAGCACGTCATTCTGTTTGGGGTATTACTGCACGTAACCGCGAACAAAACTTCGCCCTTAACCTACTCATGGATCCGGATGTCGACTTTGTCAGTCTGCTTGGCACCGCCGGCACCGGCAAAACCTTATTAGCGTTAGCAGCAGGCTTGTCTCAAGTACTCGATCAGAACCGTTACCGTGAAATCATTATGACTCGCATCACTGTGCCAGTCGGTGATGACATTGGCTTCCTACCCGGTACCGAAGAGGAAAAGATGGCACCTTGGATGGGCGCCCTTACCGATAACCTCGAAGTGCTGACACAAACCAGTGGTGGTGGCGACTGGGGTCGTGCCGCAACCGATGAGCTCGTGCGTTCCAAGATCAAAATTCACTCTCTCAACTTTATGCGCGGCCGCACCTTCTTAAACAAATACATCATCTTGGATGAGGCGCAAAACCTCACGCCAAAGCAGATGAAGACATTGATCACGCGCGCAGGCCCTGGCACCAAGATTGTGTGCTTAGGTAACGTCGCCCAAATCGACACCCCTTATCTCACCGAGACTACCTCAGGCTTAACTTATGTAGTTGATCGCTTTAAGAATTGGCCACACAGCGGACACATCACATTGACTCGTGGTGAACGCTCACGCCTTGCCGATCACGCGTCAGACATTCTGTAAATCTATTCACAGAGTGCCATCAATCAACTGAAACACTTTATGATGGTTTATTAACTCACTTGGAGAACTATATGACAGCAAATGTTGGCGGCACGGATAAAGGCATCCGCGCAATTCTTGGCGTAGGTTTACTCGCTTACGGCATCATCACGGGGCACTGGTCCGGTTTTATTGGTGCAGTGTTATTGGGTACAGCAGCACTGAGTTTCTGCCCTGCTTACACGCTGATTGGTGTAAATACCAAGAAATAAAGATTCGCGGCTCGGTAGTCTTACCGAGCTGCAGCCATCTCCGCATTTCGCTTCGACCAGCCATGGAACACGGCATTAACCAAGGTCGCTAATGGAATAGCAAAGAACACTCCCCAGAAGCCCCAAATACCGCCAAAGACTAAGATCGAGACAATGATCGCCACTGGATGAAGGTTGACCACCTCACCAAATAATAAAGGCACAAGGATATTGCCATCGATCGCTTGCACGACCAGATAAGCAATCATCAGATACGCAAAATCAGGCGTGGTACCAAACTGCACCCAAGCAATCACCACCACCGGCACCGTCACGACCGTTGCGCCAACATAAGGCACGATCACCGACAAGCCCACCGCAACGGCCAACAGCATGGCGTACTGCAAATCAAAATAGGCAAAGACCGCATAGGTTGCCGCCCAAACAATCATCACTTCCCAGAATTTACCGCGTACATAGTTAGCGATCTGAAGATCCACCTCACCCCATACTTTCGTTGCCAGACCTCGCTCCCCAGGAACAAAGTCAGCGAACCAGCGCAAGATGTTCTCCTTATCTTTCAAGAAGAAGAACACCATCATCGGCATCAAAACCAAGTACACAACAAGTGTCAAAAAGCCCACAACCGAGGATACTGACAGGGAAAGTAGCTGCTGCGTTGCACCGGTAATCTCAGTACGCGCTTGCGCAAAGACTTGTTGAATTTGTTCAATCGAAACAATGTCTGGATAACGCTCAGGCAACATCATCAACAAGCGCTGACCTTCCGCCACGATCGCTGGCAAGCCTTTAGCAAACTGTGAGACCTGAACCGACAACATCGGCAACAAACCAAACAAGATCGCGCTCATACCGAGGATAAACAGTGAAAAAACAAAGAGCACTGAAATCAAACGATTAATACCGGAGCGCTGCATCAGACCAACCAGGCCTTCAAGTAGGTACGCAATCACAATACTCGCAAGCACTGGCAGCAAGATATCGCCCATCACCAAGATAATGGCGAAAACACCGATGAGACCCAGCGTCAGGAAAACAATTTGTGGATCAGAGAAGTTTCGTTTGAACCATTCGGTAACTAAACGCATCAGGCATCCTCAACGGAGTTTTTGGCATTGTAAGCAGTATACGCATTCTCAAACAGTGCCTGCAGATCATCAATCACATCATTTGCCGGACGCCCCTGCATAACATGCGCGCTCATCAGAGTAGATGCTTCATGGAGCAAGGCTTCACGGTTTAGCATGGGATAGGTTTTTGCCAAACGTTTAATCGCTGCCACAACACTTTCCGCATCAGGTCGAAGAATATCTAAAGGTGTTTGCGATACGGAAGAGTCTTTCGGCCCACCCTGCTGCAGCAACAAAAACTGCGCAAAATCATGCAAGGATTGCTGTCGTTCTGCACTCAGCTGCTCAAATACAGCGCTTAGCTGCGAAACCGAAGGTGTTTGTTTCTTTTTCGGTGGCAGCATTTAAAAGCTTAGGCTGGCTTGTTCGCTTCGCAATAGTTACGTGCAAATTCGAGTAACTCTTCGATCACACGAACTCGGAACTTTTGCTTTTGATGCACAAACGAGAACGGACGGGTCAACGGTGGATCAAGCGGCAAGGCAACCAGAGTACCTAAGCGTAGTTCTTTCTGAATCGTTGCTGCTGATACCACAGAGATACCCATACCGGTTTCAACTGCACCCTTAACAGCTTCAGGGCTACCTAGCTCCATCGCAATGTGCATTTTGGATTTACATTCATCACTGTTACAAATGTAGCTCGCAATGGCTTCACGTGTACCTGAGCCTTCCTCACGACAAATGAAAGGGAAGTTCAGCAACTCTTCCATTGAAATCGACTTTCGATCAGCAAACTCGTGATTTTGCGGCATGATCGCAACCAGACGATCATCACGACATTTTTCGACCACTAAGTTTTTATTGCCCACTGGTGCTTCAACAACACCTAAGTCAATCGCATTACTCTCAACCATCGAGACAATGCCATCACTGTTTGAAACCTTAAGGTGAATCGATACGTCAGGGTATTGCGTTCTAAAGTCACCCAATAAGGCCGGCAGCATGTATTCAGCAATGGTGGTACTTGCCCCAATGGTGAGTGAGCCGCTAATTTCACCGGTCATCTCACGTACGGTGTTATCCATCTCGGCGTAGAGCTCAAAGATCTTGTCTGCGTACTCGAAAACGCGCATACCCGCTTCAGTCAGACTAATGCGGTTGTGCGTACGATCGAATAAACGGGTATTGAACGTTTCTTCTAACTGACGAACCTGGAAAGTCACTGCTGGTTGAGTCATGTGAAGTGATTCAGCGGCTTTCGTAAAACTCAATAAACGAGCAACGGTGTGAAAAACCTGTAACCGACGGTCTGCCATCGTTAGCTCCCCTTCTCTAGTTGTTGTAATTTATTTTTATGCATCCGAAAACGGATTAATTCTGCTTATATAGTACTGCAAAAAACTCATCTAGCGTTAAAGAAAATACTTACATTAGTGAATTTAAATATACTTTTTGAGCACAAAAAAACACCGCCTTATAGGCGGTGCTTTTAAGATCTGATCGATATATCAAGATTAGATATACAAACAGACGTCTGATTCGCCAGCGAACTCGAAGAAACGAGCTGCGCCCGCATATTCAACGCCATCGATGAAATCAGCGGTATCCATTTCAAACAGATCCACCGTCATCTGACAGGCAATCAAGCGAACTTCAGCTTCTTGAGAGAGCTCACGCAACTCTTCTAAGCTAGCAACGCCTTTGCTTGCCATCTTCTTTTTCATCATGCTGGTCATCATCGCTTCCATGCCTGGTAGCGCGGTCAATAAGGTTGGGAACCACTTGTCCATACCCATTGGCATTGGCATGCCTGGGTTACCAAGTGGAGAAACCTTAAGATCCAAATCTTTCTTCAACAGCTGCAAGCCGTAGAAAGTGAAGAAGATCTCAGTTTCATAGCCCAATGCCGCACCAGTCGACGCCAAGATGAATGGAGGGTAACCCCAGTCCAAGGTGCCTTTGGTTGCAATGATTGCTAACTTCTTTTCTTCCATCATTCTGCTCTCTTATTAAGCAAGGGAAATCGAAAAATCGATTACGCCTTTTGAATGCGGAATACGAACTTGCCGCCTTCTTCACCAGAATCTAGCAACTCGTTACCGGTTTGCTTTGAAAAAGCTTCGAAGTC
>CBFHYJ010000006.1:0-55845 GCA_965659945.1 Sedimenticolaceae bacterium
CACTCGGAGCCCAAGCCGGGAAAGATCAGCGTTGAGGTAAGTAAGCCTACCGCTACAGCACGTGACCTTTCATTAGCTTATACCCCCGGTGTTGCTGAGCCGGTTCGTAAGATCGCAGCGAATGCAGAAGATGCTTACAAGTACACCGCTAAGGGTAACTTGGTTGCTGTCATAACTGACGGTACCGCGGTACTCGGCTTAGGCAATGTTGGCTCTCTTGCAGGCAAGCCAGTTATGGAAGGCAAGGGCGTGTTGTTCAAGCACTTTGCTGGCATTGATTGTTTCGATATCGAAGTCGATGCTGAGTCGCATCAAGACTTCATTGATACCTGTCGCCGTATTGCGCCAACCTTTGGTGGTATCAACTTAGAAGATATTGCAGCACCACATTGTTTTGATATTGAAGAAGCCTTGGTTGAGCAGTTGGACATCCCTGTGTTCCACGATGACCAGCATGGCACCGCAATTATTATCGCTGCAGGCTTGATGAATGCACTTGAACTGCAAGGTAAGCAGTTAAGTGATGCAACCATGGTGATCTTGGGTGCAGGCGCTGCAGGTATTGCCTCTGTTCGCTTGTTACATGCAATGGGCGCTAATCCAGATAAGATCATGATGATCGACCGTCAGGGTGTGATCTATCAAGGCCGCGATAATCTTAATAAACATAAAGAAAGTGTTGCAGCCAATACCGATAAGCGCACGCTTGAAGAGGCAATGGAAGGGGCAGATGTCTTCATTGGTTTGTCAGGTCCCGATTTGATTAGCCCAGAAATGCTAGCTTCAATGGCACCTAAGCCAGTGGTCATGGCGTTATCAAACCCAGTGCCAGAGATTCGTCCTGAAGTAGCGATGAAAGTGCGTGATGACATGATCATGGCAACCGGTCGTACCGATTATCCAAATCAAGTGAATAACGTATTGGGCTTCCCGTTCATCTTCCGTGGCGCGTTAGATGTAAGAGCATCAAAAATCACTCGTGAGATGCATATCGCTGCAGTGAATGCTTTGAAAGACTTAGCACGTGAGCCAGTGCCACAATCGGTACTAGATGCTTACGGTGCTGATGCAATGAGCTTCGGCCCAGAATACATTTTGCCAAAGCCATTAGATCCACGTTTGGGTGATGTACTACCTCCTGCGATTGCTCGCGCTGCAATTGATTCAGGCGTAGCACGTGGTGAGTGGCCAACGCATTATCCAGCGAAATAACATAGCGTTATTAAAGACTTTCATTTTTGCTTAACAGTTCAACTGCTAGGCTTAAATCCACCAAAAAAGGGGACGCGTAGATCATGGTCTATGCAGGTGAGGAAAAGATGTCAGATAAGAAAGCAACGTTTCAGATAGAAGGCCAAGATGCCATTGAGTTACCAATTCACTCGGGTACCCAGGGCCCTGATTGCGTTGATGTGACTGCGCTTTATAAAAACTCTGGCGTTTTTACCTATGACCCAGGCTTTATGTCGACCGGAAGCTGCGATAGCTCAATTACCTACATCGACGGCGATGAAGGTGTTTTGCAATACCGTGGTTACCCCATTGAGCAGTTAGCCGAAAAGTCATCTTTCTTAGAAGTCAGCTATTTGTTGATGCATGGTGAGCTGCCAACACAAGAACAGCTCTCTCATTATCAAGAACGCATCATGCACTACACTTTGATGAATGAATCACTTTTGCGATTCTTCGAAGGTTTCCATCATGACGCCCACCCCATGGCGATGATGAGTGGTGTGGTTAGTTCATTGTCAGCTTTCTATCACGACCGTGTTGATATCCATAACCCAGAGCACCGTGAGCTAAGTGCTTTGCGCTTAATTGCAAAGCTGCCAACCATTGCAGCGGTGTCGTATAAGCACAATACCGGCTTGCCGATTCTTTATCCGCGTAATGATTTGAGCTTCACCGGTAACTTCCTACGCATGATGTTTGGAACGCCGTGTGAAGAGTATGTTGTTGATCCGCTTGCAGAGCACGCGCTTGACCTGTTGTTTATCTTGCACGCAGATCATGAGCAAAACGCATCAACTTCAACCGTTCGTCTAGCGGGCAGCTCAGGTGCTAACCCCTTTGCGGTTATCGGTGCAGGCATTGCCTCTTTATGGGGTCCTGCGCATGGTGGTGCAAACGAAGCGGTATTGCACATGCTGGCTGAGATTGGCTCTGTAGATAACATCGAGAAGTACATCGCAAAAGCGAAAGATAAGAATGATCCATTCCGCTTAATGGGCTTTGGTCACCGCGTTTATAAAAACTATGATCCTCGTGCAAAAATTATTCGTAAGGTGTGCCACGAAGTACTCGATAAATTAGCGGATAAAAACAATCCATTGTTTGAGCTTGCAATGCGTCTTGAAGAGATTGCGACTAACGATGAATACTTCGTAAAGCGCGGTCTCTACCCGAATGTCGATTTCTACTCAGGCATTATCTATCGTGCATTGGGCATTCCAGAAAGTATGTTTACCGTTATGTTTGCTATTGGCCGTACAGCAGGCTGGGTAAGTCATTGGATGGAAATGCTTGATGACCCTAAGCACCGCATTGGTCGTCCACGCCAGCTATACAAAGGGGAAAAGGCGCGCGATTACGTGCCAATGGACAAGCGCTAATTAGAACAAGCCTGACTTCTGAGTGCTTGGTGCTTGAGGCTTGCTGCCTTTAGTAGGATTAGCTGTCTGAGTATTCATTAACTCAGGCACTTCTGATTCGCGGAAGTGCTCAAACATCGCATCTTTGAATTCCGTTGGTACGCGTAAGCCCGTCTTAGGATCAATACGAACGGTCACCACACCTTCAGGCGGACGAGGTGGCTCATCTTTGATGTCTGCCAGTGCAACGCGCATATAGTCGACCCATGCTGGTAAAGCAGTCTTACCACCAAATTCATTTCGACCTAACTTGCCGTTGTCATCAAAGCCAACCCAAACATTAGTTACGATCGATTGATTAAAACCGTTAAACCAAGCATCTCGTTGATCATTGGTGGTGCCGGTTTTGCCCGCTATATCTTTGCGCTTTAACGCCTTTGCTTTGCGCCCAGTACCTTCCTGAATAACGTCCTGCATCATCGAGTACATCAAGAAACGGTTTTGTGAAGAAATTGTGCGAGGTGCCAGTTTCATCTCAAGTGATTCATTGCAGTTGTCGCAAGCAATAAACGGAGAGGCTTCTTCAATGATTTTGTCGCCTTGTTCGATTCGATCAATATAGTAAGGCTCTACCAAGAAGCCGCCATTAGCTAATACGGCATAACCTTTGGCCATCTGCCATGGTGTGACATTAGCGCTACCTAAAGACAGCGAAAGATTGTTGGGTAGTTCTGTGGGCTCAAATCCAAAATTACGCAGGTGCTTTAACGTGTGCTTTAAACCAATAGTGCGCAGCAAGCGAATCGATACAAGATTACGTGATTTGGTTAGCGCAAAACGTATACGCGTAGGGCCGAAAAATTTACCTGAGTAATTTTCTGGGCGCCAAGAGCTTTCAAGGCCAGCATCCTCAAATACAACGGGCGCATCGTTGACCAAGCTAGCCGAAGTGAAGCCTTTCTCTAGTGCGGCAGAGTATATAAAGGGCTTAAAGCCAGAGCCTGGTTGTCTGATGGCTTGGGTCACGTGATTGAATTTATTCTCATAAAAGTCATAACCACCGACCAAGGATAAAACCCCACCATCTTTGGCATCTAAAGAAATCAAAGCCGCAGAGGCTTTTGGAATTTGTCGCAGCTGCCAAGCTTTAGTCTTTGGATGGCGGACTAAACGAATGATGTCGCCTTCTTTTAGAATGTCAGCAGCGATTTTAGGCTTTGGACCACGCGCATCTTGATTGATATGTGCGCGAGCCCAGTTCATCCCTTCCCAAGTCAGCGAATCAATTTCACCATTACCTAAATAAAGCTGAACACTTTGTTCATCAACACGTGTTACTAGAGCGGGCATGAGATCACCAACTAAAGCTGTGTCGCGCAGAATGTTATTCCAGGCTAAGGGGCCGCCATCAAGAGAAACATTCGTTTCAGCGCCTTGATAGCCATGACGAAGAGAGTAGTCATCCAATACATCGCGAATAGCGAGATTGGCAGCAGCTTGGTTTTTGCTCAGGATAGAGGTGTAGACCTTATAGCCGGATGTGTAGGCATCATTACCAAAACGATTAACCAGTTCTGCACGCACCATCTCTGCGACATAAGGAGCTTCAAGTTCTACAGGGGGGGCATAACGACGTGCTGATATATCTGCCGCCGCTGCCTCGTCATGCTGTGTTTGAGTGATGTGCTCAAGCTCTAACATGCGACGTAAGACATAGTTACGGCGTTGCTTAGCACGGGTTGGATTCGCAAGAGGGTTGCTGGCCGAAGGTGCTTTTGGAAGGCCTGCGATAGTCGCGGTCTCTGCCAAGGTTAGTTCATGTGGCAAACGACCGTAATAAACCAAAGAGGCAGCACCAACACCATAGGCGCGTGCGCCAAGATAAATCTTATTGAGATAAAGCATTAAGATTTCATCCTTAGTCAGATCTTGTTCGATCTTGAACGAAAGAAAAATCTCATAGAGCTTTCGCATGTAGGTCTTTTTGCGCGTTAAATAAAAGTTACGTGCAACCTGCATGGTGATCGTGCTGCCGCCCTGGCGTCGCTCACCGGTTGCGATCAGCTTCAGACCTGCACGAACGAGACCAAAGAAATCGACGCCGGGGTGTGAATAAAAATCGTTATCTTCGGCAGACAAAAACGCCTGAACCATTTGCTCAGGAACTTCATCGCGCTTTAACGGCGTGCGACGTTTTTCACCATATTCAGCAATAAGTAAACCATCGCGGCTATAAACCTTAAGTGGGACTTGCAGCTGGACGGATTTCAGCTCGTCGGTATCCGGCAAATTCGGAACAATAAAAATAAAGGACGCAATAACACCCACTAAAAAGAGCGCAATGCCAAGAATGGCGAGGCGTTTAAACCAGCGAACGAATCCATTTGTGCCGAGCATGCCTTGAGAGCCTTTGAAACGTAACAATCCTTAATAGAGAGCACATGTTAACAGCCGATTAAAGAAGAAGTTAATTCCTGCCGAAAAAGAGATCCAAAATTTAGGTAATAGGCTGTTATGAGGTCTCCGAAAGGTGGTTACAGAATAAGAAATGGGAATTTTCACGAAAAACTGGATAAGCAATATTGGACTGGATGTCAGCTCTACCGCAGTCAAGCTATTGGAATTTGGTAAAGAATTTGTCGATAACGAGACGCGTTATCGCATTCTTAGTTATGCCGTTGTTCCGCTTCCAACCAATGCGATTGTGGAAAAGTCGGTTGCCGATGTTGAAGCGGTTATGGAAGCAATCGAGTCAGCACTAGAGAAGACCAAAGTTCGCACCAAGCATGCTGTGGTCGCAGTGGCCGGTAGCTCAGTGATTAATAAGGTAATTTCCTTATCCGCATCACTAACTCGCACAGAGCTCGATGCACAGATTCATATTGCTGTTGAGCAACATATTCCTTACCCGCTCAGTGAGGTTCGTTTCGATTATGACATTCTCGGCCCGTCAGATCACAGTGATGAATTGATGGACGTGCTGATTGTTGCATCGCGTAAAGAAACCGTCGATTCGCTGATGCAAGCAGTTGAAGGTGCGGGGCTTGAGTGCGAGGTGGTCGATATTGAAGCCTATGCCGTTGAGCGTGCAGCTCAGCTGCTCGATTTTTCAAGTTTCGGTGTTAATCCATCTGTGATCGCTATGGCAGATATTGGTGCTACTACGATGACGCTGGATGTTCTGCAAGATGGTCGAGCTATCTATACCCGAGAGCAGAACTTCGGTGGCTCAATGCTGACCGAACAAATTCAATCTCGATATGGCATGAGTAAGGAAGAAGCCGGCGCAGCGAAAAAGCTTGGCGGCTTGCCAGAAGATTATGAAATGGAGCTGCTATCGCCCTTTAAAGATTCATTGGTGCAGCAATCAATCGTGCAGTGCAGTTTTTTTACACCGCTAAGCAAGTCAAAGAGATTGATGTACTCGTTCTCTCAGGTGGTTGCGCCATGATGGAAGGCATTGAGGATCTGGTCTCAGAGCGCCTAGGTATTCCAACTAAGATAGCTCGCCCGTTTGAAACGATGGCGATTGGTAAGAACGTGGATATCAATGCCTTATTAAAAGATTCACCCGCGATGATGGTTTCAGCAGGCTTGGCGATGAGGGATTTATAAATGACCAAAATAAATCTTCTTCCCTGGCGTGAAAAAGCCAAAGTCGAAAGATTAAAGCAGTTCTATTTGCTGTTGGGTTTTGGTGCTGGCGTTGGCGTCATCATCATTGGCATCTGGTTCACCATTCTGAGTTCAACAGTTTCTACTCAGAACGACCGTAATAACTTCCTTGGTAAAGAAATTGCTGCGCTAGATGTTCGACTCGGTGAAGTGAAAAAGCTAAAAGAGAAAAAACAAAATCTTACTGATCGGATTAACGTCATCGTTGCCCTTCAAGAGGAGCGCTCAAGCACGGTTCGTTTCTTTGATCAGCTCGTTGATGCGGTGCCAGAGGGCATCCAACTGACCTCACTTAGCACAGCTAATTACAGCGTGACGCTAAATGGTAATGCTGAGTCACACGGTCGCGTGTCGAATCTGATGGATAACATTGATCAAAGCAAAGATCTGCGTATTCCAACCTTACAGGTGGTTCAGCAGCAAGGAAAAACACAATCTGGCTTGCAACAGTTCTCAGTGATTACAGAACAAAAGCATGCGGAAGCCATGGTGGCTGCAAAAGCGCCCGCAAAAACAAAGCGGAAGAAGAAATGAACTGGCAAGACATCAATAACATGAATGTAAATCTTGATATATCAGAAGCAGGCGAGTGGCCGGCAGCGGTTAAGCAAGCGCTTGCTGTGATCGTTGGCATCCTGCTTTTAGTTGGCGCCTATTACGGGTTCATGGCATCGAAATACGAGTCATTAGAAAAGCTATGCCAGACTGAAGCGAAACTCAAAGTCGAGTATGTGGAAAAAGAAGCGCAGGCTTCACTGTTAGAGCAGTATCAAGAACAACTTGCCGAAATGGAAAAGTCACTAGGCGACTTGGTACGCCAGTTGCCTGACCAAGCGGAAGTAGCAAGCCTGTTGGTTGACGTATCTCAAACCGGCTTGGCATCAGGTCTAGAATTTGAATTATTCCAACCACAAGCCGAAGTGCCGCAGGACTTCTATACCGAGCTACCTATTCGGTTACGTGTTGTGGGTGGTTTTCATGAAATGGGTGTATTTGCCGGAGGCTTAGCGGCATTGCCTCGTATCGTGACGTTGCATGACATCAAAATTACAGCAGCTAAAGGCAACACGTCGCAGCTAACAATGGATGCGCTGGCGAAAACCTATCGCTACTCATTAGAGGGAGCGAAGAAATGATCAAAAAGTTATTAGCCTTAACAGCAATGAGTGCTTTTTTATCAGGTTGCTTTAGCTCAAGCACATCTGATCTTGAGAAGTTTGTTGAAGATACCAAAGCAAGAATGCCTAAAAAGCTCGAACCATTGCCAATGATTCCCGAGGTAATGCGTTTGGCGTATGACCCAGCGAGACGCCGCAACCCTTTTGATCCTATTCCTGATAGAACATTGGTATTAGGTGGCATTCAAGCAGGCCCAACACCCGATCAGGATCGTGCGCGCGAATATCTAGAACAATTTCCGCTAGACACCATGCGCATGGTCGGCGTTCTTGAGCAGCAAGGTACACGCTGGGGGTTGATTCGAGCCCAAGACGGAGCAATCCATCGTGTAAGCAAAGGTGCTTATATGGGGCAGAACCACGGACACATTACAGATGTGAAGCTAGATGAAATTGTGCTGACCGAGTTAAAAACAACCGTTCTTGTTAAGAATGGTGAGACCGTTGTGCTCGGCGGCGTATTTGAAAAAGAAGAATCGCGCTTGCAGGGCCGCATCCCATTCTTTGGCGATTTGCCTTATGTAGGCTTCATGTTTCAGAATGAATACATTGTGGATGAAACTAACGAGTTGTTAATTTTTATCACGCCAAAGATCCTCTCGGACACAGTCGCCTTCCGTTAATTTGCCTTTCACAGTTGCCAGAACCTAAGTGTTCTGGCATATCTGTGTCATGGCTAAACCAAATCGTATTTTTTTGATCGGGCCCATGGGCACCGGTAAGACCACTGTGGGTAAAACACTCTCGGCTCAACTTGGCTTCGAGTTCATCGATTCTGACCAAGAAATTCAAGATCGTACCGGCGTTGATATCCCAACAATATTTGAATTTGAGGGTGAAGAAGGTTTTCGTGACCGTGAAGAAGCGGTGATTGATGATCTCACTCAGCTAGAAAATCATGTGCTCGCAACAGGCGGAGGGGCTGTACTTCGTCCTAAGAACCGTCAGCATCTTTCAGCTCGTGGAATTGTTTTCTTTCTTGAATGTACGCCCGAGCAGCAGTACGAACGGACTTTTCGGGATAAAAAGCGCCCCCTGATTCAAACCGAAGACCCATTGGCTCGCCTTAGAGAACTGATGGAAATCCGTTTGCCGCTCTACAAAGAAACAGCGGATTACACAATTTCTACAGAAGGGCGCTCAGCTGCGGTCGTTTCTCGCGAAATCATGGATATCATCGCTTAGGCTTTTCTCGCCCCGACGCTTTTGAAACAATAGCCGAAATACACTTTGAGAATTCCATGTCGAATTTAGTCTGCACATTACAGGTTGATCTTGGTGATCGCGCTTATCCCATTTATATAGGAAGCGATCTGATTTCAAACCCAGAGTTTTTTGCTCAACACATCAAAGGTGGCCGCGTGATGGTGGTGTCGAACACGACCGTGGGACCGCTTTACCTTGAGCAATTGAAAAAAGCTTTGGCCGATTTCAATGTCAGTGAAGTCATTCTTCCGGATGGCGAAGAGTTCAAAACACTGGATGTGCTCAATCAGATCTACACGGCATTACTCGAGAACCGCTTTGATCGTACCTGTACCTTGATTGCACTTGGTGGAGGTGTAGTTGGTGATATGACCGGCTATGCGGCGGCCAGTTATCAACGTGGTGTGAATTTCATTCAGGTACCAACCACCTTATTGTCACAAGTTGATTCTTCGGTTGGTGGTAAGACCGGAGTGAATCATCCGCTGGGCAAAAATATGATTGGTGCCTTCCATCAGCCTCAGGCGGTTATTGCAGATACTTTGACCTTGAATACCCTGCCAGATCGTGAGCTCTCAGCCGGCATGGCGGAAGTCATCAAATATGGCCTGATTAATGACGCTGAATTTTTCGAATGGCTTGAAGAACACATGGAAGCCTTGATGGCTCGTGACTTGGTCTTATTGGCTGAGGCGATTCGTCGGTCTTGTACGGATAAAGCGCAAATTGTTGCTGCAGATGAGAAGGAATCGGGCCAACGAGCCCTGCTCAATCTAGGACATACCTTTGGTCATGCGATTGAGACGGGCATGGGCTATGGCAAATGGCTGCATGGCGAGGCTGTTGGTGCGGGTATGGCTATGGCGGCAGATATGTCGTGTCGACTAGGTTGGATTGATGATAATAAAGTCAACAAAATCAATGATCTAATAAAAAGAGCAGCTTTGCCGGCATCTCCCCCAGAAAGCATGTCCGGGGATGATTTTATGGGTCTAATGTCGGTAGACAAGAAGGTTCTGGACGGAAAGATGCGACTGGTTTTGATGAAAGATATTGGCCATTCGATCATCAGCGATGATTTTGATCCGACGGCTCTTAAGGCTACCTTGGGTGCTTAAACACCCTAGAGGATTCCCCTTCGGAAAGTGAGCTAATCCCCCGAAACTGGGTCATTTCCGCCCCAAAAGGGGTAGTACCTCTATAAGGATTCCATTATCCTACGCGGTCCTGTGGGTTAGCCGCCTTGGCGCCTGCGCGGGCGAGACGTTCTCGCCGAAAAATATCCCAATGTGGAAAAGTTTTCGCGTTACTGAAAATGGTTCAGTGCGCCCTAAAAGTAACTAAAAGAGGTTGGCCATGACTGGTGCCCTTCCCCCAAAGCAAGGTCTTTACGATCCAGCGAATGAACACGATGCCTGTGGTGTTGGTTTTGTTGCGCATATTAAAGGTGAGAAGTCTCACGCTATCGTTCAGCACGGCTTAACTATTCTCGAGCGTCTCCATCACCGTGGTGCGGTTGGTGCAGATCCACGCGCGGGAGACGGCGCAGGTTTGTTGCTGCAAATGCCAGATGCATTTTTCCGCAAGTCAGTTTCTTTTGATCTGCCGGCTGAGGGTGAATATGCCGTCGGTATGGTGTTCTTACCTCAAGCAGATAAGTCTCGTGCTGCTGCTGAGAAGACAATCGAAGATTTCGTTGCCGCTGAAGGTCAAGCCTTGTTGGGTTGGCGTGAAGTCCCAGTGGATAACGGTGGTTTAGGTTATAGCGTATTACCTACTGAGCCGGTTATTCGTCAGGTATTTATTCAGCGCGGCAGTAACTGTGCTGATCAAAACGCTTTCGAGCGCAAGCTGTTCGTTATTCGCAAGCAAATCGAAAATACCGTACGTGATGCCAAGCTAGAAGGCGGCGATGCATTCTACTTCACCTCATTGTCGAGCCGTACCGTTGTTTATAAAGGTATGTTGCTGTCAGATCAGGTAGGCGAGTACTACAAAGATTTAAGCGATGTAAGCATGACCTCAGCATTAGCTTTGGTACACCAGCGTTTCTCAACCAATACTTTCCCAACATGGGACTTGGCGCACCCGTTCCGCATGATTGCGCACAACGGGGAGATCAACACCGTTCGCGGTAATGTGAACTGGATGGCAGCGCGTAAGTCAGGCATGGCTTCAGACATCTTGGGCGATGACCTCGATAAGATCTGGCCGTTGATTCCAGAAGGGCAGTCAGACACAGCTTGTTTCGACAATGCGCTTGAGCTGCTCGTGATGGGCGGTTACTCAATGGCTCACGCGATGATGATGTTGGTGCCAGAAGCATGGGCGGGTAATCCTCAAATGGATAATGATCGCCGTGCTTTCTACGAATATCACGCAGCATTGATGGAGCCATGGGATGGTCCTGCAGCGGTTGCCTTTACTGACGGTCGTCAGATTGGTGCAACGCTTGACCGGAATGGTTTGCGACCAGCACGTTACTTGATCACCGATGATGACTTGGTTGTCATGGGTTCAGAAATGGGCGTGTTGAAGGTCCCTGAAGAGAAGATTGTTAAGAAGTGGCGTTTGCAGCCAGGTAAGATGTTCCTGATCGATATGGAACAAGGTCGCATCATTGATGATGCTGAGATCAAAGCGGATCTTTCAGCGTCCAAGCCATATCAAGAATGGCTTAACAAAACTCAAATTCACTTGGATGACCTGCCAAAAGCAGTCGGCGTGATGGCGCCAGATGCAGCGATTTTGTTAGATCGTCAGCAGGCATTTGGCTACACCCAAGAAGATATCAAAATGTTGCTCACCCCAATGGTGATCAACGGAATGGAAGCAACTGGCTCAATGGGCGCAGATAACCCACCTGCGGTTCTTTCAGCTAAGCCTAAGCATTTGTCGAACTACTTTAAACAATTGTTCGCTCAGGTAACCAATCCGCCTATCGACCCGATCCGTGAAGAGATCGTTATGTCGTTGGTGTCACTGGTTGGTCCACGTCCTAACTTGTTGGATATGGGTGAGGGCGAAGGCCACATGCGCCTTGAATGTAAGCAGCCTGTGCTGACTAACGTTGACCTTGAACGCATCCGCAACTTAGAAGACACCAGTAACGGCGCTTTCCGCACCAAGACTGTCAGCATGACTTATGTGGCAACTGAAGGCGAAGCAGGCATGCCTGTAGCGCTTGATGCGTTGTGTGCAAATGCTGAAGCAGCAGTTAAAGCGGGCTACAACATTCTGATTTTATCTGACCGCGATGTAGATTCAGATAACATTGCTATCCCTGCATTGTTGGCAACCTCGGCTGTTCACCATCATCTGATTGAAGCGGGTCTCCGTACCGCATCAGGTTTGGTTGTTGAGACTGGTGCGGCACTTGAAATTCATCACTTTGCAACATTGGCAGGTTACGGCGCAGAAGCAATTAACCCTTATTTGGCATTTGAAACCATTCAGGGCTTGCGTAATGAGTTGGAAGGTAAGCCTTCTTATGAAGATGCTTGTTACAACTACATCAAAGCCGTGGGCAAAGGCATGCTTAAAGTCATGTCGAAGATGGGTATCTCAACTTATCAGTCATACTGTGGCGCGCAGATCTTTGATGCGATTGGTCTATCAACTGAGTTTGTGAACAAGTACTTCGAAGGTACAGCGACTAGCATCGAAGGTATTGGCTTGGCTGAGGTTTCAGCTGAAGCGGTGCGTTGGCATGAGAATGCCTTTGGTAATGCACAAATCTACACGCATCACCTAGATGTAGGTGGCGACTATGCCTACCGTATTCGTGGTGAGAATCACGTATGGACACCAGAAACCATTGCTAAGTTGCAACACGCCGTTCGTGGTAATGATGCGACAACTTATGCAGAATATTCAAAGTTAATCAATGAGCAAAACGAGAAGTTATTGACCCTTCGTGGTTTGATGGACTTTAACTTTGCGGATAAAGCAATCCCGCTTGATGAAGTTGAGCCTGCAAAAGAAATTGTTAAGCGCTTTGCAACCGGTGCAATGTCATTCGGTTCTATCTCTTATGAGGCACATTCAACACTTGCTGTTGCGATGAACCAGATTGGCGGTAAATCAAATACTGGTGAAGGTGGTGAGGAGCCTGAGCGTTTCAATCCATTAGCCGATGGTTCACGTAATCCAGAGCGTTCTGCGATTAAGCAGGTTGCTTCAGGTCGTTTCGGTGTCACCACTGAGTACCTCGTTAACTCTGATGATATCCAGATCAAGATGGCACAAGGCGCTAAGCCGGGTGAGGGCGGTCAGCTGCCAGGTCACAAGGTGAACCAGCAGATTGCACGTGTTCGTCATTCGACCCCAGGTGTAGGTTTGATTTCACCTCCACCTCACCACGATATTTATTCAATCGAGGACTTGGCGCAGCTAATCCACGATCTTAAGAACGTACAACCTAAGTCACGTATCTCAGTCAAGCTTGTTTCAGAGGTGGGTGTTGGTACGGTTGCTGCAGGTGTGTCTAAAGCACACGCTGACCACGTCACCATCGCAGGTTATGACGGCGGCACCGGTGCGTCACCATTAACCTCAGTTAAGCACGCGGGTTCTCCTTGGGAGATCGGTCTAGCTGAAACGCATCAAACACTTGTGATGAATCGTTTGCGTTCACGCATCTGTGTTCAAGCAGATGGTGGTATGCGTACCGGTCGCGACGTGGTTATCGCAGCACTGTTAGGTGCGGATGAAATTGGTTTTGCTACCGCACCATTGATTGCAGAAGGCTGCATTATGATGCGTAAGTGTCACCTCAATACCTGCCCAGTGGGTGTTGCGACACAAGATCCAGAATTGCGTAAGCGCTTTACCGGTAAGCCAGAGCACGTGGTTAACTACTTCTTCTTCGTTGCTGAAGAAGTCCGTCAGTTGATGGCTCAGTTGGGTTATCGCACCTTTGATGAAATGGTCGGTCAATCTGAATGTTTGGATATGCGTAAAGCGATCAGCCACTGGAAAGCAAAAGGTCTGGACTACTCTCGCTTATTGACCAAGCCACAAGCGGCAGAAGGCGACACCGTTTACTGGTCGGACACACAAGATCACGGCATTGAGAAAGCACTCGATAACGAGCTGATCAAGCAAGCACAAGCAGCGCTTGAGAAAGGCGAGAAGGTCGAGATCAATGTAGATGTTGAAAACGTTAACCGTACCTTCGGCACTATGTTGTCGGGGCGTATCGCTGAGCGTTACGGCCATGCAGGTTTGCCGGAAGACACCATTACCATCAATGCGAAAGGTACTGCGGGCCAGTCGTTTGGTGCATGGGTCGCTAAAGGTGTAACCATCAAGCTATCTGGCGAAGGTAACGACTACGTTGGTAAAGGTTTATCAGGCGGTAAGTTGATTATCGCGCCACCGGCTGAAAGCAAGATTGGCGCAGCAGAAGACAACGTTATCGTGGGTAACACCGTATTGTTCGGTGCGATCACAGGTGAATGCTACTTCCGCGGTGTTGGTGGTGAGCGTTTCGCTGTTCGTAACTCTGGCGCAACTGCAGTTGTTGAAGGCGTTGGCGATCACTGTTGTGAATACATGACAGGCGGCATCGTTGTTGTGTTGGGTAAAACCGGCCGTAACTTCGCTGCAGGTATGTCAGGTGGTATGGCATACGTCTTAGATGAAGACGGTGATTTTGAACAACGTTGCAATATGGCACAAGTTGATCTTGAAAAGATCGAAAGCGAAGACGTTGATCTGAATGCGGATGTCTCAGGTGATATGACGCGTCACGATGGGACTCGCTTGAAGCAAATCATTGTTAAACACTTCGAAAATACTGGCTCTGCCGTTGCTGAGAAGATCTTGGCGGACTGGGATGGTTACTTAGCGAAATTCGTTAAGGTCATGCCGGTTGAGTATCGTCGCGCACTTCGCGAGATGGCCGAGAACGACAGCAAGTCAGCAGCTTAATTTACGTAGGATAGAACCATGGGTAAGCCAACAGGTTTTAAAGAATTCGAACGCAAAGATCGCGGCTACGCGCCAGCGGAAGACCGCGTTAAAAACTATGAAGAGTTTGTTGTTTCGTTAAGTGATAACGAGCTGACTGAGCAGGGCGCGCGTTGTATGGATTGCGGCATTCCGTTTTGTCATAACGGTTGTCCAGTTAACAACATCATTCCTGACTTTAACGATTTGGTTTATCAAAGCGATTACGAGTCAGCGATTAATGTTCTGCATAGCACCAATAACTTTCCTGAGTTCACTGGCCGTATCTGTCCAGCGCCATGCCAAGAGTCATGCACGTTGAACATCACTGATGAGCCAGTGACCATCAAGACAATCGAATGCGCGATCATCGATAAAGCATGGGAAAACGGTTGGGTTAAGCCAGAAGTGGCATCGCATAAAACCGGCAAGCGTATTGCGGTTGTCGGTTCGGGTCCTGCAGGTATGGCAGCCGCACAGCAGTTAGCACGCGCTGGTCACGCCGTTGTGGTTTACGAAAAAGAAGACAACATCGGTGGCTTGCTGCGTTACGGCATTCCTGATTTCAAATTAGCGAAGATGTTGATTGATCGCCGCGTTGCGCAGATGCGTGCAGAAGGCGTTGAGTTCCATACCAACACCTGTATCGGCGAAGACATTTCAGCTAAGCAACTAAAGCAAGATTTTGATGCGGTTGTGCTGACCGGCGGTTCTGAAGAGCCGCGTGATCTGCCAATCGATGGCCGTCAGCTACAGGGTGTTGAGTTCGCCATGGACTTCCTTCGCGCGAACAGCAAAGTGGTTCAAGGTGTGGCAGGTGCAAAAGATCATTTGATTTCTGCGGAAGGTAAGCACGTTGTGGTTATCGGCGGTGGTGATACTGGCTCTGACTGTATCGGCACCTCAAACCGTCATGGCGCAGCATCGGTGACGCAAATCGAGATTCTCGATAAACCCCCGGTTAAAGAAGATAAAGCGATGACCTGGCCAGATTGGCCAAACAAACTGCGTACCTCTTCTTCTCAGGAAGAAGGCTGTGAGCGCATGTGGAACGTGGTGACCAAATCATTTATGGATGATGGTAACGGCAACGTTAAAGCGCTTAAGTGTGCGTTGGTGCGTTGGGACAAAGATGCTGACGGTCGTTGGCAGATGTCTGAAGTGGAAGGTTCAGAGTTTGAGCTGAAAGCTGATCTTGTGACATTGGCAATGGGCTTTGTGCATCCTGTACATAAAGGCATGATCGAAGAGCTCGGTCTTGAGTTGGATGGTCGCGGTAACGTGAACGGTTCGACTGAGGGTGAAGATGCGTACAAGACTTCAATCGATGGCGTCTTCTCAGCAGGCGATATGCGCCGTGGTCAGTCATTGGTTGTTTGGGCAATCCGTGAAGGTCGCCAAGCAGCACATGCAGTCGATAAGTACCTGATGGGTACAACCGACCTGCCACGCTAATCTTTTTCGCCGGCACATACTGCCGGCAGTCACCCACAGAAGGTGGCGATACAAAAACACCTTGGGTAGTTGGATGTCTGAATTAAAAAACGATCGTTTCTTACGCGCACTCTTACGCGAGCCAGTCGATATGACGCCAGTGTGGATGATGCGCCAAGCCGGTCGTTATCTACCTGAGTATCGTGCGACACGTGCTAAGGCTGGCGACTTTTTAAGTCTTTGTAAAAACCCAGAGCTGGCATGTGAAGTGACCATTCAGCCGCTTGATCGTTTCCCGTTAGATGCCGCGATTTTGTTCTCGGATATTTTGACCATTCCAGATGCAATGGGCTTAGGTCTGTATTTCGGTGAAGGCGAAGGTCCAAAGTTTGAACGTCCTGTGCGTAACAAAGCGGATGTCGATGCAATTGGTCTTCCTGATCCAGAAGATGATCTGGGTTATGTCATGGATGCCGTGCGCACGATTCGTAAAGAGCTCGATGGTCGTGTTCCACTGATTGGTTTTTCAGGTAGTCCTTGGACGCTGGCGACCTACATGATTGAAGGTGGTAGCACCAAAAACTTCGCGCTCTCAAAAGGCATGATGTTTGATCAGCCACAGTTGATGCATGCGCTTCTCGAAAAGTTGGCTGATTCTGTTACCGCTTATCTTAATGCTCAAATTGCAGCGGGAGCCCAAGCGGTTCAAATCTTTGATACTTGGGGTGGTACGTTAACTACCAGCGCCTATAAAGAATTCTCATTGAACTACATGCAACGCATTGTTGATGGTTTAACGCGTGAAGCAGATGGCCGTCGTGTGCCAGTGATCTTGTTTACTAAAGGTGGTGCACAATGGTTAGAAGCCATGGCCGATACCGGTGCGGATGCGCTAGGTTTGGATTGGACTATTGATATCGGTGTCGCGCGTGAGCGTGTGGGTGATCGTGTAGCGCTTCAAGGTAACTTAGATCCAAGCACCTTATATGCATCACCGGATACGATTCGTCGTTGCGTGGGTAATATTCTCGAGAGTTACGGCAATGGTTCAGGCCATGTATTTAACTTGGGCCACGGTATCCATCCTGAGATTCCTCCGGAGCATGCCGGAGCAATGGTTGAATCGGTGCATGAGATGAGCCGCAAGTATCACGGCTAATCGTTACAAACGATAAACGCTCTTGGTCATTAGCTTCGAGGTGAGCTGCATCATCTTTTGTATCGGTGAGGGTAGATCGACGCCACCGTGATGCATTGCTTTCTGGCCGTGTTCAATCTCATCGGCTTTCATCTGCTCTAAGATTGCGCGCGTGCGCTCATCATCTTCACTGACTTCATCAAGATGACCTTGCAGATGATTTTCCACTTGCTTCTCGGTTTCAGCGACAAAGCCTAACGACCACTTATCACCAATCGCGCCAGCAGTTGCACCAATCGCAAATGAACCGGCATACCAAAGCGGATTAAGCAGGCTTAAGCGACCGCCTAGCTCTTCAACGCGTTGCTCGCACCACGCTAAGTGATCATTTTCTTCAGCAGCAGATTGCTCCATAGCTTCACGCGTCTTTGCATCTTTCGCGGTTAAGGCTTGACCTTGATACAAAGCCTGAGCACACACCTCACCAGTGTGGTTAATGCGCATCAGTCGAGCTGTGTGATCACGTTGCTCATCGGTCAGCTCAGCTTCTGGTTTATGTATGGCAGGATTTGCACGACCTGTTACCAACGGCGCACCAAAAACCGTGCGCAATGCTTGATCAAACTGATTGACCAATAAATCTGCGGGGGTGTGGCGACGCTGTGACATAACAAACTCCAGAAGTTGGATTTATTTTAACGCTCTTGAGCTAAGGGTTCTAATTGTTGCGCCAAAAGAATGATGGGATGTATGACAGGCACTGCGGGATTGTCCAACCCTTCAGCAATATGCATCGCACAGCCCACGTTGCTGCTGATCACTGCATCTATTGGCTGCTGAGCTGCGTTATCCAAAATCGGTTGGCGGAGCTTTTTCGCATCAACTGCATGGCTGAGCATGTAATCACCTGCTGCACCACAGCAGTTACCTTTTGGGTTGAGCTCCGTGACATGTAAACCGGGAATGCTCGACAGTAATGCGTCGAGTGCTTTTTGCTCTTTGAGCACATTGTTTTGTGAACAGGGGCGATGAAGTCCCACATTCATTTTGAGTGGCTTAAATGACAGCTCTGACCATGTTTCACACTTCGCTAAAAAACCAACAATATCGTCAGCCTCAAAGCTGGCTTCTTCTTTGAGATAGCTAGAACAACCGGTGGTGATGCTGATCACTGAATCAACAACTTTAAAGGCGGCTTCATTAGCGCTCATCAATTGCGCTGCTAACTCGCGATCACCAGAGTGCTTCGCCAGCGCACCACAACAGCCGGCACTCTCCTTCACGATAACTACATAACCTAGGACATTAAGTAGCTTGATCGCAGCGCGCAAGGTGCCGCCTTGATAAATCGATGTGGCGCAACCGGTGAGTAAACCTACTTTGCCGATCGATGGGCGGTTAGCGCTGTACACGCCAGCCTTAGGTGGATCACCGCCATCAGGCAGTGCTTTATTTAGTTTAAGCAACGGATGTACTGAAGGTAGCCAACGGCCAATCCGGCTCAAAAGGCGCATCCGCTTTGGCTTTGCGAGTTGTTTGGCAAAAGCTGAGCTGCCGTCGAGTTGTTCACGTGCGGTATCAATCACCGAGTGATAGTCGACCTTGCTAGGGCAAGCCGTTTCACACTTGCGGCACAACAAACACGAATCGATATGGGTTCTGAGTGTTGCATCGGGTTTCAGTCGTCCGCGCAGCAGACCATCGACTAGCGCAATGCGCCCACGAGGCGATTCGCTTTCGTTGCTACTCAGCTGATAAGTTGGGCATTGCGGCAAGCACAGGCCGCATTTCACACAACGGTCAGCTTCTTTGAGTGCAGCAGCGACAGAGGACCTAGTCATTCTTATATAATGATCACATTCAAATGAAAGGCGAAATTATGTCTTATTACCAGCACCATGTGTTTTTCTGTACCAACCTGCGCGATGGCGAGCGCCAGTCGTGTGAGCAATGTGGTGCGCAAGCGGCGCGCGATTACGTAAAGCAGCGTTGCAAAGAGCTCGGTATTAGCGGCGAGGGCAAGGTGCGTATCAATAACGCGGGTTGCTTGGATCGCTGTGAGCAAGGACCGGTGATGGTCATTTACCCGGAAGAGACTTGGTATACCTATGTCGATCATGAGGATCTCGACGAGATCATCGAAAAGCACCTGCAGCAGGGGCAGATCGTCAATCGGCTCAGAATCCAATAAAAAGCAATGGGATGAAAATAAGAGTTGACTAATATTTAACTTTATTAGAAAATACTAACATACTGATTCAGAGAGTCAGTACTCCTCCATCCTCCTTTGGTGGTTATTCTTAAGCGCGTCGCTCCCCTTTGACGCGCTTTTTTTTGCCTAAAAGAAAGATAACGCTTGTCATAACAGCGGCTTAGCACTACTATGCGCGTCCTTTTTTCATGAACACCTTGCCCACAAGGCAAGTTAGTAAGACCGGAGTAGCCAATGAGCACAACAGTAAGCGCGAAGCCTGCTGAAGTCCGTCACGACTGGTATGTTGTTGACGCAGAAGGTAAAACCCTCGGCCGTCTCGCTTCAGAGATCGCACGCCGCCTTAAGGGTAAGCACAAGCCAATTTTCACCCCTCATGTAGATACCGGCGATTACATCGTTGTGGTTAATGCTGAGAAGATTGCTGTGACGGGTAATAAGATGAAGGACAAGATGTACCATCATCACACCGGTTACATCGGTAACCTCAAGTCAATCAGCTTGGAAAAGCAGTTGGTAAAAGCGCCAGAGCGCGTTTTAGAAACTGCGGTACGCGGCATGCTGCCACGCACCCCACTCGGTCGCACCATGATGAAGAAGCTACGCATCTTCGTTGGTCCTGAGCACACCCACCAAGCACAACAGCCACAGCCGCTGGATATTTGAGGTACTAACGATGGCAACACAAGCAAATTACGGAACCGGTCGTCGTAAGACCTCAGCTGCGCGCGTTTTCCTAGCGCCAGGTAACGGCACTATCACTATTAATGGTCGCACCCTGGAAAACTTCTTTGGTCGTGAAACCGCTCGCATGGTGGTACGTCAGCCTCTCGAGTTGACTGAAAACCTCGATAAGATGGATGTGAATGTCACTGTCGCTGGCGGTGGTAACACTGGCCAAGCGGGCGCAATCCGCCACGGTATTGCTCGTGCCTTGGTAGAGCACGACGAGTCATTGCGTCCTACTTTACGTCAAGCAGGTCTTCTGACCCGTGATGCACGTATGGTCGAGCGTAAGAAGGTTGGCTTGCACAAAGCACGTAAGCGTCCACAGTTCTCGAAGCGTTAATTTCGTTTCTGGATCTTCGCAAAAAGGCCCTTCGGGGCCTTTTTTGTTATGTGGGTGTTTTTACTCAGGGAAAATAGACTTAAACTTAAAGTGCTTTATTAAGAGTGCTTTATAGCTAACTAAGAGCTAATTGTTGTTGTAAAAAATACACAGTAAGACAAAAAGTAGTGCTTTTTTACAAAAATAAGCAAAAAAGACTTGCAACGAGGGATTTCCCTGTTATAGTTCACACCATCCAGACTTTCCTGGGTAAAGTTTTAATAATTTTGCGGGAGTGATCCACATGAAAAAGACTATCGTAGCTGCAGCTATCGCAGCAGTAGTTTCTGCACCAGCATTTGCTGACGTTTCTATCTCAGGTAAGGTTCTTACCACTATCAATGATGCTGGTAACATGAGCTCTAGGAACTCAACTATTAAGTTCTCAGGTTCTGAAGATCTTGGTAACGGCATGAAATCTGGTTTCGTATTCGAAGCCAAGATGCCATTTGACAAAGAACACTCTGTATCTGAAGGCACAATCAACCACGGCGGTAAAGCTAAGTACGGTTACGTTGACTTCGGTGGTGTAACTGCATCTGCTGGTTACATCTACGCTCCAGGTAAGGTTCTTTTCGGTAAATCAGGCACTGCAATCGGTGAAGACTCAGTTTCTGATAACTCTAAATTCTTGTTGTTGGATACTGGTGCTGATGGCGTTTCATTTGCTGGTAACGTTGGCGGCATGACTCTTGTTGCTGCAGCTACTGAAGGCGGTGACGGTGAAGTTTCTGAGAACACTCACGTAGGTGTAATGGGTAATGTTGGCGGTGCGTTCGTTGGTATCTCTCAAGACTCTTTCGGTGATACTGACACTTTGACTTTGGCTGCTAAGTTCTCTATGGGCGACACCACCATTGGTGCAATCATGCAAGACAATGATACTGATCAAGCTACCTTGGTTGCATTGACTCACAAAATGGGCGCAAACACTTTTGCAGTATCTATGGGTGACAATGGTTCTGATACAGAAGGTTACTCAGCTAAAATCACTCATTCTTTGAGCAAGGCTACTAACGTATTCGTTTCTCATCAGAATGTTGACGGTCAAGACTCACAGTCTGACATCGGCTTGAGGGTTAATTTCTAATCTGATTTCAGATTGTTCTTAATAAAAACGGGGCCCTCGGGCCCCGTTTTTTATTGCATGAAAGTTATAGGCAAAGAAAAAAAGCCGCGATGAAGCGGCTTTGTTTTTATATTGATTGGATTGCGTATTAAGGCTTAATGACCTTTGGGCCATTCTCAGTCCCTAAAATCAATACATCTGCAGGTCGTGAAGCAAACAAGCCGTTGGTCACCACGCCAACGATCGCATTGAGTTGGGTTTCAAACTTTACAGGCTCCATGATCTCAAGGCCATGCACATCCAAAATGACGTTGCCGTTATCGGTAGTAAAGCCTTCACGTAGCACGGGGTTACCGCCGAGCTTAACGATCTCACGCGCGACATAGCTACGTGCCATCGGGATCACTTCCACAGGTAACGGGAACTTACCCATCACATCAACCAACTTGCTTTCATCCGCGATACACACGAATTTCTTTGAGGCTGCTGCGATGATCTTTTCGCGCGTTAGCGCGCCACCGCCACCTTTGATGAGATGAAGATGACGATTCGATTCATCTGCACCATCCACATACACCTCCAGCGTGCCGCAGCTATTCAGGTCCAACACCGGGATGCCATGCTGCTTCATGCGCTCGGTTGATGCTTCTGATGAAGATGCTGCGCCTTCGAAGCGACCTTTGATGGTCGCCAGCGCATCGATAAAGTGATTCACGGTTGAGCCAGTGCCCACACCAATAATGCCGCCATCCGGCAGGTAGTCCATCGCAGCCAGTGCTGCTTGGCGTTTGAGTTCGTCTTGGTTCATACCGCAAACCTCGTTCAAGTTCTAAAAGTTGCGCTGAAATATAGCATTAACCGCCATTTATAGCTGCGATACGCAGGCTTTTTAAATATGATGGGGAAAATTTTTCTGGAAGTTATGCCATGCCGAAAGGCTATGTTGAAGAGATCTTACGTGCTCGTGTATACGATGTCGCCGTTGAGTCTGACCTGACCCCTGCCGTGCGCCTCAGTGCGCGCCTGAAAAACAACATTTTGTACAAGCGTGAAGATGAGCAGCAGGTGTTCTCATTCAAGCTGCGTGGCGCTTATAACAAGATTGTAGGGCTTCCTGATGAGGATAAGGTGCGAGGTGTGATTGCGGCATCTGCCGGCAATCATGCGCAAGGCGTAGCGTTGGCGGGTAATAAGCTGAACATCCCAACAACCATTGTTATGCCGACCACAACACCAGGCATCAAGGTTGATACGGTACGTCGCTTTGGTGGCAAGGCCGTTTTGCATGGCGATTCATTTGATGAAGCAAACGACTATGCGCACAAGCTTGCCGAAGAGAAAGGTCTAACCTTCATCTACCCTTTTGATGACCCCAAGGTTATCGCAGGCCAGGGTACTGTTGGTATGGAGATCTTGCGCCAGCACCCTGAAGATATCGAAGCGATCTTCGTGCCGGTCGGTGGCGGTGGTTTGATTGCAGGTATCGCAGCCTTTGTAAAACAGATACGCCCAAGCGTGAAAGTCATTGGTGTTGAGCCAGAAGATGCACCAACGCTGCACGATGCGATGAAAGCAGGGCGCCGTGTGGTGCTGAAGCAGGTTGGTTTGTTTGCTGATGGGGTTGCGGTAAAGCAGATCGGTAAAGAGACCTTCCGCGTAGCGAAAGATTTAGTCGATGAGGTGATCTTGGTCTCAACCGATCAGATCTGTGCGGCAATCAAAGATATCTTTGATGACACACGTTCGGTATCAGAGCCTGCAGGCGCTTTAGCGGTCGCAGGCATCAAAAAATATGTTGCTGAGCGTGAATGCAGCGATAAAACCCTTGTCGGCATTCTCAGTGGCGCAAACATCAACTTTGATCGTTTACGCCATGTTGCAGAGCGCGCAGAAGTCGGCGAAAACCGTGAAGCGTTGCTTGCAGTGCAGATCCCTGAGCGTCCAGGTGCCTTCCTGCAGTTCTGTAAGCTGTTAGGTAAGCGTTCGATCACTGAATTTAACTACCGTTACGCAGATGATAAAGATGCACAGGTGTTTTGTGGCGTCGAGATGCGTGGCGGGCAGCCAGAACGTGAAGAGTTGATCAAAAAACTCGAAGCGAAAGGCTATGCGGTAGTTGATATGACCGAAAACGAGACCGCTAAGCTACACATTCGCTATATGGTCGGTGGTCATGCGCCATCGGTGAAAGATGAGCGCTTGTATCGCTTTATCTTCCCTGAGCGTCCGGGTGCGCTTCTCGACTTCTTATCGGGTATGACACGCGGTTGGAATATCAGTTTGTTCCATTACCGTAACCACGGTGCGGCTTATGGTCGTGTGTTGGTGGGTGTGCAGCTTGATAGCAAAGATCAAAAGGCCTTTGAGAGGTTCATGCGTGAATTAGGCTATACCTATCACGATGAAACGAACAATCCAGCCTATAAATTGTTCGCTTCAGCGGGTGAATAAGCCTTATTGCGCTTTAGCCTCACGGCACTCTTCATTGCCGGTTTGATACACGCATTCTCTCTTTAAACATTCTTGTACAAAGTACTGCCGATCACTGCGCTCATGCATGTCTAGCATCCAATGGATCATCGATCGGTCGTTACTCAGTGATACGCCCACGCGCGGCATCACATCAAAGCGATTGGTCAGTGGAAATTCCTCATCAGCGAGGTTTTCGCAGTGTTGATGCGCTCGAGAATAGGGCGTGGTCGCGCAGCTACTGAGTAATAAGGCGCTAAAAAGGGCGACCAGACCGAAAAGCTTGTGTTTAAAGGGCATAGGAAGAGTGTAGCGCTAAATTTTAGGCATGAAAAAGCCCGCATCGGCGAACCGGTGCGGGCTCTATCTTCAAAGAAGAAGATTACTTACGACGGCGACGCGTCGCTTTCTTTTTCGCTGCCTTCTTGGCAGTCTTTTTCTTAGCAACCTTCTTCTTGGCTACCTTTTTCTTTGAGACTTTCTTTTTAGAAGCCTTCTTCTTAGAGGCTTTCTTCTTAGCAGCTTTCTTAGCTACCTTCTTTTTAGAAGCCTTTTTCTTTGAAGCTTTCTTCTTAGAAGCTTTTTTTGCTACCTTCTTTTTAGAAGCTTTCTTAGCGACTCTCTTCTTCGAAGCTTTTTTCGCTACCTTCTTCTTAGAAGCTTTCTTAGCGACTTTCTTTGCGACTTTTTTAGCTGCACGTTTTGCAACTTTCTTTGCCGCTTTCTTAGCTACTTTTTTCTTAGTAGCTACCTTCTTCTTAGCTGCCTTTTTGACTGCCATACTCCCCTCCACGCGTTAAGAGTTTGATAAGTTAATTGGAAGTATATGCAACGATAATTAAATTACTAGCAAATGCAACACTTTATTTTCGCTAAGTAGCTTGATGCATAAGCAATTTTTGATAAATCTTAAAGTTGTTTATGTGATGTCTTAACGTTTAAAAAAGAATTAAGCGTGTTATAAAAAGTTAAGTAAGGTTAATGAGTTAGTGATTGTTGTTTACGTTTACCTAGTTTTTTATGCGGTGAAACGTATTTTTAACTTATATGATGTGTTCTTAAAAACTAATCACACTATCTAAAGAGACATCCCAAGGTTGCGCATCCAATGCTTCAACATGTTGGAAGTGATGACCTAAACCAATTAATTCGGGCCCAAAAAAATTTTTACGAAAAAGTCGAAAATTAAAGCTTCGATCATAAAAACCACCTCCCATACCCAATCGATGACCTTGATCATCAAATGCCAACAAAGGTGTTAACACGATGTTTAAGTGTTGTGCTTTGATGCACTTTGATGGTTTGTATAAAGGTTCAAGTATGTTGAAGCGATTGCGTGTCATACAAGTGTTCGGTGACCATGGTGCAAACCATAAGCGACCTTTAAAGAAAGGATGTAACACCGGCAAGTAACATTGCTTACCTAAGCTGTATGCATGTTCAAGGATCGGTAAGGAATCTATCTCACCACATGTACCGATGTAACCGGCAATATGTTGCGCATTACGGTACTGAGGTAGCGATATAACGTGTTTAAAGATGGCGTGATTGGCGATATCGCGTTGTTCGGCGCTTAACGCTAGACGTTGTTGTTTTATTTGGCGACGAAGAGCAGGAATATCAGTCATACAGAGCCTGTGATAGAGAAAAGGCGCCCCGCTTGTGCCGGTGTAGACCGTGGGCCTTGAACCATAAGGTTCAAGTGGGGCCGACACGGGGCTTTAGGCTTTCCGCTCATGGCGGACATGCACACCGCATTCCGAAGACCGACCCCGAGGTGCTTTAAGCATCGGCTCAAGGGGTTTTCTGGTCTGCTGTCGAACACAGCAGGGCGCTTAAGTGAAGGCTAATGCCCAATGCGGGTGAGTACAAGCGGGAGTGTTAGGGTTTTAGAGCTCGAGTTGAGCTGAATCATTGAGAGCGATTTCTATGCGCTCGCGCAAATGACGCACGCGCTTATTCGCTGCACTAGCCGCATCCGCTGAGGTATTTTCGTTGCTGAGTAAGTCGTTGGCGAGATTTAATGCCGCCATGACTGCAATGCGTTCGGTACCAACCACTTTGCCGCTGGTGCGAATCTCTTTCATCCGGCCATCAAGTAGGCGAGCTGCATTAAGTAGCGCTTCTTCGTGATCAGCCTCGCAGCCAATACGGTATTGCTTGCCGAGAATGGTGACATCGAGTGATTTTTTGTCGCTCATCCTTCCGACTCCAAGCTTTTTAGCTTATCGATCATCGCTTCAACACGGGTTCGTGCGGTGGCATTGTTCTCGATGAGCTTATCGCGCTCACGTGAGAGCAATTCAACATCCGCGCGCAGAGTTTTATTTTCATCTTTGAGATGAATGCAGGCACGGATCAATTCCTCAACGCGCATTTCGAGGGCGCGCAGGTCTTGTTCTTGAATATTGCCGGTGGATTCGCTCATAAGTTCGACACTTTAACCACCCCGTGCCTAAGGAGCAATGGTTGGCGTGATAAACTGACATCATTAGATAACATCAAAAATGAGGCCTTTAGGTGTCTGAGTTAGAAACCGTCGATTTTGCACAGTGCCAAGCCGCCATGCAGCGGGTAAATATTCCGTTTTCAGCGGCTGAGGCGCACGGTATTGCCGTGGGCTTATTCAGTGCGCGTGCCGATGATGCCCAGCAACATTGGGTGCAATCGGTATATGCCGAGCTTGATGCAAATGATGTGTTGGCAAATGAAGCACGAGAGCAGCTTGATCAGGTATTTGTTGGTGCCGAAAAGCAGATCGAAGACATGGAGTTCGGTCTGCAACTCTTTTTGCCGGATGAGGCGATCGAAAACCTGCCGCGTAGCACTGCGATTCGGGACTGGGCGCAGGGCTTTTTATATGGCTTTGGGTTAACCGGTAACAGCCAAGCGGCGCTCTCTGAGGAAAGCCAAGAGGCCTTGCGCGATCTGTATGAGATTGCACAGCTCGATGTCAGCGAAGCTTATGCCTCAAATGATGAGGTCGAGATGTTGGTCGAAGTCGAAGAATATATGCGTGTTGGCGTTATGATGATTTCTGAAGACCTGCGCATCAATGCACAACCTGAGGGTGATCATGAACTCCACTGAGTTTGCCCGCCGTCGTAAGCAGCTGATGCGCATGATGGGTGAGAACAGCATTGCGATTCTTCCCACCGCGAATGAACAAGTCCGCAATCGCGATGTGCTGTTTCAATTCCGCCCAGATAGTGACTTCTTTTATCTGACCGGTTTCTCAGAGCCTGAAGCGGTGATGGTCTTGCTACCAAATCGTAAGCAAGGCGAGTTCTTAATGTTCTGTCGTGAGAAAGACCCAGTTAAAGAAACTTGGGATGGTTATCGTGCCGGTCTTGAAGGTGCGATGGAGCAATATGGCGCGGATGATGCGTTCCCGTTTTCAGATATAGATGACATATTGCCGGGCTTGTTAGAACAACGTGAGCGTGTGTTCTACGAGATGGGCTGCAACGCAGCATTTGATGCGCGCATGTCCGAGTGGGTACATCAGGTGCGGGGTCGGACACGTACCGGTGTCCATGCGCCAACTGAATTTTTAGCGTTGGATCATTTTGTTCACGATATGCGTTTATATAAAAGTCGCTCTGAGATCGCGACCATGCGCAAAGCGGCGAAGCTTTCTGCGGCAGCACATTCAGAGCTGATGCGCACAACACAGCCAGGTGATGCAGAGTATCAATTGGCCTCTCGCTTCCAGCATTACTGTCAGATGCGTGGTGCTTCACAACAAGCGTATCCCTCAATAGTGGGTGGCGGTAATAACGGTTGTGTATTGCACTATGTGGAAAACAAAGATGCACTGAATGATGGCGACTTGGTGTTGATTGATGCCGGTTGTGAGCTCGATTGCTATGCCTCGGATATCACCCGCACCTTCCCAGTGAACGGCACCTTCAGTGAACCACAAGCACAGCTTTATCAATTGGTATTAGATGCACAGCATGCGGCAATCGAGCAGGTGCAGGTTGGCAATCATTACAACGATCCACACGAAGCTGCTGTGCGTGTTTTGGCTAAAGGCCTAATCAAGCTCGGCTTACTAAAAGGCACCTTGGCTCAGGTTTTGAAAAGCCAAAGCTACAAAAAGTTTTACATGCACAGCACCGGTCATTGGTTAGGCATGGATGTGCATGATGTCGGCGATTACAAAATCGATGGACATTGGCGTGTGCTAGAGCCTGGCATGGTACTGACGGTTGAGCCCGGTCTGTATATTCCTGTGGGTAGCAAGGGTGTTGCTAAGAAGTGGCAGGGGATTGGTATCCGTATCGAAGACGATGTCGTGGTTACCAAAAATGGCCCGGATGTATTAACTCGTGATGTGCCAAAAGAGATCGCAGAGATTGAGGTTTTAATGGCATGAGTGAGATGCGCACCGATTTTGATGTGTTGATTGTTGGCGGCGGTATGGTCGGCGCGAGCTTGGCGATTGCCCTGTCAGAGCATCAATTGCGTATCGGTTTGTTAGAAGCAGAGATTCCATCTGATCCGGGTCGTCCGAGCTATGATGATCGCGGCATTGCACTCGCACATGGCAGTCAAAAGATCTTTCAAGCAATGGGTTTGTGGGATCACATCTTAGAGGATGCCACGCCGATAAAAGATATCCATATTTCAGATCGTGGTCATTTTGGCTTTAGCCATTTGAATGCGGCGAAAGAAAATGTCGATGCGTTGGGTCATGTAGTGACTGCACGTCATTTAGGGCGCCATCTTTTAGAGCGTATGAATCAGTGCGCCGATGTTGAAGTGATTGCGCCTGCACGTGTGGTTGCGGTTGATTCATCTGCAGAAAGCGCTTTTGTCGAAGTAGAACAAGACGGTCAGCAGCGCACCATTCATACCAAGCTTTTGGTAGCCGCTGATGGTGGTAAGTCATTTATTCGCGAGCAGCTGGATGTGCCAACGCAGCGTTGGGGGTACGGTCAAACCGCTGTGGTGACAAACATCACGCCAGAGCAGCCGCATAACAATGTGGCGTATGAGCGTTTCACTGATTCAGGTCCGGTTGCTTTATTGCCTATGACAGAGAATCGTTGTGCCTTGGTGTGGACAGTGCGCGATGAGCAGGTCGATGAGGTGATGGCTTTTGATGACGCGCAGTTTATTCAGCACTTCCAAGAACGCTTTGGTCACCGCTTAGGTCGTTTCACACGTGTGGGTAAACGTAACCATTACCCACTGAATTTATTACGTGCCAAAGAATTTACGCGTGAGCGTATAGCGATCATTGGTAATGCTGCACACACCTTGCATCCGATTGCAGGCCAAGGGTTTAACTTAGGTTTGCGTGATGTCTCAGCATTGGTAGATGTGATTCTAGCTGCGCAGAAAGAACATGATGATGCGGGCCATAGCTCAGCGTTAGATCGTTTTTCGCAATGGCGTAAAACAGAACAAAAAAGCATGGCGTTAGCGACTGATGGTTTAGCGCGTTTGTTTAGTAATCCGCTGAAATCAATTCGCTTAGGTCGTAATGCAGGCTTGTTGTTGGTTGATTTATTCCCACCGTTACGTCGCGGTATTGCGCGTGGTGCGATGGGTTTGCTCGGTAAGCTGCCGCGACTGAGTCGAGGTTTAAAACCTTAATGACTGACTCAAGTGACATCATCATTGTCGGTGGTGGGATGGTCGGTGCTTGTATGGCATTGGCTTCAGCGCGAGAAGGTTTTCACGTTACTTTGTTGGAGCCACGTAAGCCATCGTTAGATTGGTCAGGTGATGATTTTGACATCCGTGTCTCTGCGTTAACTCGCACATCCGAAACCATACTGCGCAACCTCGATGTGTGGCACGGCATGCAAGAACGTCGTGTAACGGCTTATGAAAATATGCACGTATGGGATCGCAAAGGTTTTGGTGAGATCCACTTTGCGGCAGAAGATGTTGGTGCACCAAACCTCGGGCATATCGTTGAGAATCGCGTGATCGTTGCCGGTTTGTGGGAACAGATCAGTCATCAAGCTAACATTAAACATGTGGCTGATTTTGAGATTGCTTCGATTGAACGTGAAGGCGGTCAAACAAAACTCATCGCATCAGATGGTGATGTGTTGTCTGCGTCGCTCGTCATTGGTGCAGATGGCGCACGCTCTTCCGTCCGTGAGCTTGTTGGCTTAACCGCCAGCACAAGTTTTTACGGTCAAGAAGGTGTGGTTTGCACAGTAAAAGCTGAGCGAGGCAATGCCAGTACTGCGTGGCAACGTTTTATGCCCAGTGGCCCTTTAGCCTTATTGCCGATGAATGACGATCATTTTTCTGTTGTTTGGTCGACTTCACCTGAGCATGCGCAATCGTTAGTCAATGCCTCAGAAGAAATCTTTAACCAAGAGCTCACTCACGCCAGTGAAGATGTTTGCGGCAAGTTAAGTGTTATTGATGATCGTGCTGCGTTTCCGCTGCGTAAGCTGAAAGCCGAACGTTATGTGGTAGATGGCGTGGCATTGATTGGTGATGCAGCTCATGTGATTCATCCTTTAGCCGGCCAGGGGGTGAACTTAGGTTTCCTCGATGCGGCAATGCTGATCGATGTGTTGATTGAAGCACGAGCGCATCGTGAGTCGATAGGTGCGATGGGTGTATTGCGTCGTTATGAGAGAGCACGTAAAGGGCACAACCTTGCCATGCAATCGGCGATGGATGGCTTTAAGCACTTGTTCAGCAACAATAATCCTGCGCTCACCTTATTGCGCAATGTGGGCTTGGGTGTGGCCCATCATGTTTCGCCGCTGCGTCGTCAATTTGAGCGCGTTGCACTAGGTGAGGGCGTGACCTTGCCGTCACTCGGCAAGCGACACTAAGCTACTGTTTTTGCTTATTATTTAAGCCGCTGTCCTTATCATCGATAGATTTAATGGTTAATAGGCTTGGCAGGGCTAGGGGCTTTGGTTAGCATCCACACTCCCAATCGATATCAATGCAGGAGAGACCGAGATTTCTCGGCACCGAAGGCGCAAATTCCGCCCGGAATCGCTCAGGTAAAAGGACTGTATTTGGTGAGGACACTCAAGATTGGCTCTGGAGAGCTGCGCTGTAGCGCACACCGACGGGGTAAACTCTCAGGTTACCGGACAGAGGGGCGGATGATGTAAATCCATTATGGGTTTAGATCATCCGCCCTTTTTTGTGTCCGAGATTTAAGCCAGTGAGAGCCACGATGAGTGCTGATAAGAAAACAATTTTGAATGCTGTTCACCGCGAGATGGGTGCCCGTATGGTGCCGTTTGGTGGATGGGATATGCCGGTTAATTACGGCTCTCAGATCGATGAGCACCACACTGTGCGTAACGATGCCGGCATGTTCGATGTTTGCCACATGACAGTGGTGGACCTTAAAGGTGCTCGCGTTCGTGAGTTTTTACAGAATTTATTAGCGAATGATGTCGCTAAGTTGCAGACCTCTGGTAAAGCGCTTTATTCGTGCATGCTTAAACCAGAAGGCGGCGTGATTGACGACTTGATCGTCTACTTCATGAATGACGAGTGGTTCCGCATGGTGATCAATGCCGGCACTACTGAGAAAGATATCGCGTGGATGCAGCAGCAGGCCCCTGCGTTTGATGTAGCAGTTGAGCCACGTTTTGATCTTGGCATGGTTGCAGTTCAAGGCCCTAAGGCGCGTGAGAAAGCGATCAGCATCATGCAGCCAGAGCTGGCGGTCGCAGCGAAAGAGCTTAAGCCTTTTAATGCCTCGACAGACGGGCACTGGTTTGTGGGCCGTACTGGCTACACTGGTGAAGACGGTTTTGAGATCGTGGTGCCTGAAAATGAAACCGAGCAGCTATGGCGTGATCTCGCCGCCGCAGGTGTAGCGCCTTGCGGGCTAGGTGCTCGCGATACCTTGCGTTTAGAGGCCGGTATGAATCTCTATGGTTCTGATATGGATGAAGGCCTCACACCTTTAGAGTCAGGTCTGAGCTGGACCGTGGCAATGGCAGACGATCGCCAGTTTATCGGTCGCGAAGCCTTAGAAGCGCAAAAAGCAGCCGGCAATATCGCTAAGTTTATAGGCCTGGTGCTTGAAGGTCGCGGCGTGCTGCGCGGACATCAAAAGATATATGACGGCGATCGCGAGGTCGGCGAAATTACCTCGGGTGGCTTCTCGCCAACCCTTGAGCGCTCAATTGCGATGGCGCGTGTTGCGGCAGATGCAGGCGAGAGCTTAGAGGTAGATATTCGCGGTAAGCGTTTGCCATTAAGAGTGGTTAAGATGCCATTTGCCCGAAACGGCAAGGCACAAATCGAACTGTAATTTTTCCGGGATTCGCAAATCCCTTTGCACTTTTGAGGATAGAAACATGAGCGAAATTCCAAGTGATTTGAAATACACCAAGAGCCACGAGTGGGTACGTGACGAAGGTGATGGCACTGTGACCATCGGCGTGACTGCGCACGCAGCAGAATTGCTCGGCGACTTGGTATTTGTTGAGCTGCCAGAAGAAGGCGCTGAATTCGACGCTGGCGATGAGTGCGCAGTTGTTGAATCAGTCAAAGCTGCTTCTGACGTATACAGTCCAGTGGGTGGTGAAGTAGTTGCCACTAATGAGTTGCTCGCTAACGCTCCAGAGACCATTAACGACGATGCTTTTGGTGATGGATGGATCTTCACTTTGCGCTTGTCTGATGCAGGTGAGATGGACGATCTGATGGATGCTGAAGCTTACGCTGAGCACTGTGAGAACGAAGACCACTAATTGTTTTTACGGCGTGTCGCTTGCGGCACGCCAACCTAGGTTTGCCTTATGCCGTTTATTCCCCATACCGAAGAAGAAGTCCAAGAGATGCTCGCCGATATCGGCGCGTTATCGATTGATGATTTGTTTGATGAAATTCCTGAAGGTCTGATCGTTACTGAAGATGACCTGATGAGCATTCCGCAAGGTTTGCCAGAAATGGATGTCGCTCGTTTGATGCAGTCACGTGCACGTAAAGATGGACACGGTTTGTGTTTCATTGGTGCAGGTGCATACGATCATCACATTCCGGCAGCGGTATGGCAGATCACCACGCGTGGCGAGTTCTACAGTGCTTATACGCCTTATCAAGCAGAGGCAAGCCAGGGGACTTTGCAGTTGTTATATGAATATCAATCGATGATGACCGCATTGATGGATATGGATGTATCAAACGCATCTTTATACGATGGTGCTACCGGCGTTGCCGAAGGAATCTTGATGGCGATTCGCGGTAACCGTAAGAGCAAGTCTAAGCGTGTCTTGATGCCACGCACGGTACATCCTGCGTATCGTAAAGTGGTGCAAACCATTGTTAAGAATCAACAGATCGAAGTGGTAGAAGTGCCATTCGATATGGCTACCGGCCAAACCGATATGGCGGCATTGCAGGCTTATGCAGGCGAAGACTATGCGGCACTAGTTATTCCTCAGCCAAACTTCTTTGGTGTTTTGGAAGATGTTACGGGCATGACGGACTTTGCACACGCTAACGGTATGTTGGCGATTGGTGTAGTGAACCCATTAGCGATGTCTGTGATTACACCACCAGGTCAATGGGGTGAAACGGGTGCGGATATCGTTGTCGGTGAAGGTCAGCCATTAGGTGCACCTTTATCATCAGGTGGCCCTTACTTTGGTTTCATGTGTTGTACCCAAGCGCTGGTACGTCAGATGCCAGGACGCATTATTGGCAAGACAACCGATCTTGATGGCAAAGACGGTTATGCACTGACACTGCAAGCACGTGAGCAACACATCCGTCGTTCTAAAGCGACATCTAACATTTGTACTAACCAAGGTTTGTTGGTTACCGCAGCGACGATTCATATGTCTTTGTTGGGTGCAGAAGGTTTGGCGCGTGCAGCTGCAAGCTCACATCAAAATACCAACAGCTTGGTAGAGCAGCTCACCTCAATTAATGGTGTTGAGCAAGCCTTCTCAGGCGCAGCGTTCCACGAGCGTGTATTGCGCTTGCCGGCTGAAGCTGAAGCCACTTTGCAGTTATTAGCTAATCAAGATGTCTTGGGTGGCTTTAATCTGAAAGATGATTACCCAGAGTTAGGTGATGCGATTTTGGTCTGTGCGACCGAGCAGCGTACTGAAGATGAGATCGCGGAATACGCAAGTAAGTTGGCCAAGGTGGTCGGCGCTTAAGCCGCAGGAGTTAAGACTATGTTGATTTTTGAACAATCTAAAGCCGGTCGTCGTGCCTTCGCACAATCTCCAGCAACACGTGTTGAGCTCAGTGGTATTCCTGCTGATCAACAACGTAAAGATAAGCCTGCCTTGCCTGAAGTGTCAGAGATGCAAGCGGTGCGTCACTTCACACGGTTGTCGCAGAAGAACTTCTCGATTGATACCCAGTTCTATCCACTCGGTTCATGCACCATGAAGTACAACCCGCGCGCATGTAACAGCTTAGCCATGTTGCCAGGTTTCTTGGCGCGTCATCCGTATGCACCCGACTCACATAGCCAAGGATACTTGAGCTGCATGTTTGACCTACAAGAGATCTTGAAGACCGTGACTGGTATGAAAGAGGTTTCATTGGTGCCAGCAGCGGGCGCACAAGGTGAGTTTGCTGGCGTAGCGATGATTCGCGCTTATCACGACGCACGTAACGATGATGCGCGTTGCGAAATCATCGTGCCTGATGCAGCGCATGGTACGAATCCTGCGACTGCGGTTATGTGCGGTTACAAGGTAAAAGAGATTCCAACGCTCGAAGATGGTGATGTCGACGTTGAAGCATTGAAAGCGGTTGTCGGCCCTCAAACAGCCGGCATCATGTTGACCAACCCATCAACGGTGGGTGTGTTCGAACGTCGTATTAAAGAGATCGCAAAGATCGTTCACGATGCAGGTGGCTTGTTGTATTACGACGGTGCAAACCTTAATGCGATCTTGGGCAAAGTGCGTCCAGGTGATATGGGCTTTGATGTGATTCACATGAATCTTCATAAGACCTTTTCAACACCACACGGTGGTGGTGGCCCAGGTGCAGGCGCGGTTGGTGTATCGGCACGTTTGATTCCGCATTTGCCTGTCCCTATGGCAGCAAAGCATGAAGATGGAAGCTACGGTTGGATAACCGAAGAAGATCGTCCTCAATCAATCGGTAAGTTGATGGGCTTTGCCGGTAACGCGGGCGTGTTGTTGCGTGCTTATATTTATGCGCGTTTGCTCGGTCGAGACGGCATGGTACGTGTATCTGAGTATGCAACCTTAAATGCTAACTACATGGCAGCGAAATTGGAGAAAGCTGGCTTTGAATTGGCCTACCCAGGTCGTCGTGCAACTCACGAGTTCATTGTGACCTTACGTAAACAAGCGAAGAATTTGGATGTCAACGCGATGGACTTTGCAAAGCGCTTGCTCGACTTTGGCTTCCACGCTCCAACAACCTACTTCCCCATCCACGTGCCCGAATGTTTCTTGATTGAGCCAACAGAGTCTGAAGCGAAAGATGCGCTAGATGGTTTCATCGAAGCGATGATTGCGATTCAAAAAGAAGCTGAGACAGAAACGGAGATGGTGAAGGGTGCGCCTTACACCTTGCCGGTTCGTCGTTTAGATGATGTAAAGGCAGCTCGTGAGCTTAATCTGAAGTATCAAGCGAGCTAAAAGGAGAGTGGCGAAAGCCACTTTCTTTTAGGCATAAAAAAGCCCCGCTATTGCGGGGCTCTTTATTTCAGATCGGGTCTGAATTACTTAGCAACTGGTGCGTAAGCTGGCTGCTCGTAACCGTAAGCAGTAGCGTTGGTATCAGTAGAACCGTTACCTTTGAAGTCGCCTGCAGTGCGGCCTTTACCAGAGAAGTTCATAGAGAAAGTAGCTTCACCTTCGCCAGTACCGTTACCGATGAAGTCGCCTTTAGCGTTGTTCGCGCCGTTAGCGTTAGTGTTAGCTGAATCCATGAATGCTGAAGCTTGAGCTGAAGCGATGATAGCTGCGATTGCGATGATCTTTTTCATTGTTAAATCCTCAAAAAATTGTTTAGAAGTGTTTCGCTGACCAACCATTGATCAGCTAATGAGGATAAGTATATAAGTATTTTCTAATATGTCAATACTTATTTCATATAAAGTTTCTTTTTTTAGCTCATACATTATATAGATGGCACAAAAAAGCCGGCTCAAAGCCGGCTTTTCGGGCAAAAAGGCTGATTAAATCTCGAATTTCTCGAGTTTCTGCTCAACCGAAATACCTTTCATGGTCACGTACTTTGGCATGCCATTCTCGTAAGGAGGGTAAGCCTCACCTTGGATCAGTGGGTAGAGGTATTCCTTACATTTGTCGGTAATGCCGTAGCCATCATCGCTAATGAAGTCCATTGGCATCATCTTCTCGACGTTTGCCACTTCTGAAAGCGGTGCCTCGCCGATGCTCCATTTGTATGGAGATGATGATTCACGAACGACGGTCGGCATGATTGAGTTCTTACCTTCTAATGCTTTTTCAACCGCTGCTTGACCTAATGCGTATGCCTGGTCAACGTCAGACTCAGACGCTAGGTGACGCGCTGCGCGTTGAAGGTAGTCTGCTACTGCCCAGTGAAATTTGTAACCCAACGCTTCTTTGATCATGTTGGCGACAACCGGAGCTGCGCCACCGAGTTGTGCGTGACCAAATGAGTCGCGAGTGCCTTGCTCAGCAAGGAAGGTGCCATCAGGCCAGTGGCAACCTTCTGAAACCACGATGGTACAGAAGTCGTGTTCTTTTACCTTTGCATCAACTGCTGCCAAGAACTTGTCTTTGTCGAACTCAACTTCAGGGAAGAGGGTTAAAACAGGGATATTCTGGTCTTCAACCAATGCACCAGCCGCTGCAATCCAGCCTGCATGACGACCCATAACCTCGATAACAAAGATCTTGGTTGAGGTTGCTGCCATTGAGCGAACGTCGAAGCTTGCCTCTAACGTAGATACCGCGATGTATTTCGCTACTGAGCCGAAGCCAGGGCAGTTGTCGGTGATGGGCAGGTCGTTATCCACGGTTTTTGGTACGTGGATCGCTTGAACTGGGTAGCCCATCTTTTCAGAGAGCTGAGAGACTTTGAAACAGGTGTCAGCTGAGTCACCGCCACCGTTATAGAAGAAGTAGCCGATGTTATGCGCTTTAAAGACTTCGATCAGGCGCTCGTATTCGCGCTTGTTGTCTTCAAGGCTTTTTAGCTTGAAACGACATGAGCCAAAACCACCCGATGGGGTGTTTTTCAACGCTGCAATATCTTCTGCAGATTCAAGATCGGTATCGATCAAATCTTCGGTCAACGCACCAATGATGCCGTTTCGACCTGCGAAAACTTTACCAATTTTATCTTTATGCTGTCGCGCTGTTTCGATTACACCGGCTGCAGATGCATTGATCACCGAAGTGACACCACCAGATTGCGCGTAAAAGGCGTTTTTTGTCGTCATTTTTCCTCCTGCTGACGGCTAATGACCTAAACGTACGCTGAAATCAAAAATGGCGCTATCGAAGGTTTGAATGCCCTTATATATAGAAAGACTAATAAAGTGATTTAGTCTTAAAAGCGGGCCAGAAGAATGAGAAATGCCAATAAAATCAAATAAAATCAGTCGCTTCGTTGACAATATTGGGGCTTTTACAGTAGTTTGTGCGCTGAAATTTTACCCGATGTCACCAAATGCCGACATCATTGTATAAAAAATAGCCAGTTGTATCGGCTTGTTAGAGCTTAACCGCTCAGATTTAACAATTACCTGAGAGCGCCATGCGTATTGTCTTATTAGGCCCCCAGGGTTCCGGAAAAGCGGAGCTCGCTCAAAAAATCTCAAAAGAATACAAAATCCCAGTGATCACTCAGCATAGCGTCGTTGATACTGCTGCTGCTGAAGATAGCGAATTAGGCAAGTTGGCTCGTGAAGCACGGGACTCCAGCCGAGTTTCTGAGGATCTTTTAACCGCATTACTGCGCGTTCAGTTACCAAAAATGAACCTGAAGAGGGGCTATATCATCGTTGATATGCCTAAAAGCGTGGGTCAGGCAGACAATATCGATCAAGTCGTTAACGAATTAGGTCGCCCAGTAGATTTGGCGATCAAACTGCACGTTGACACCGACGATCTGATGGAGCGCTTGGTAGGCCACGTCCAATGTGACAAGTGTGGTACCAGCTACAACATCTATGTCAATCCACCGATGATGAAAGGTGTGTGTGATGTGTGTGGTGCGCGCTGTACCCAGCGTCCTGGCGATTACGAAGAGAACATCAGTAACCGTATCCGTTTGTACGATATGGCAATGGTGCCGCTACTCGATTTCTATGAGAAGGCAGAAAAGCTTTCAACTTTTGATGCAACCATCGGCGGCGACCATTTGTGGACTCGCGTGAAGAAGGTCATCGATGCAACACCAAGTCCAGAAGTTGAGGTGGTGAAGGTCGAAGAGGCTGCACCTGATGAACTAGCGGCCTTGGAAGCGGCGATCACTGAAGCAGCGGAACAACCTGTTAAAGGCGCTAAGAAAAAAGCAGCTAAGAAGGTAGCTAAAAAAGTTGCTAAGAAGGCTGCCGTGAAGAAAGAGCCTGCTAAGAAAGCTGAGCCTAAGAAAGCGGCTAAGAAGGTTGCAAAGAAAGCTGCTGCCAAGAAAGTGGCTAAAAAAGCAGCACCAAAAAAAGTCGCCAAGAAAGTGGCGAAAAAAGTGACCAAAAAAGTAGCGCTTAAAAAAGTCGCCAAGAAAGTGACTAAGAAGGTAGCGAAAAAAGTGACCAAAAAAGCAGCGCCTAAAAAGGTCGCTAAGAAAGCCACAAAGAAGGTTGCTAAAAAGGTGACAAAGAAAGTCGCCAAGAAAGTGACTAAAAAGGCAGCCAAAAAAGTAGCTAAGAAAGCAGCACCTAAAAAGGCGGCAAAAAAAGTCACAAAGAAGGTCGCTAAGAAAACGGCGAAAAAGAAAGCCGCTAAAAAGCGTTAATAAAAAAGGCCGCAGTTGCGGCCTTTTTTATGTGCTCAACTTTTGCCGATCAGCTCTATCTGATAACCATCAGGGTCTTCAACAAAAGCGATGATCCGAGTGCCTGCGTTCATAGGGCCAGCATCTCGAATGATCTTGCCGCCTTTTTCTTTGATTTGAGCGGTGGCTTCGTAAACGTCATCGACTTCAAGTGCGATATGCCCAAAGCCAGTGCCCATATCATAGCTTTCCACACCCCAGTTATAGGTCAACTCAAGCGCGGCTTGTTCGCTTTCATCGCCATAGCCTAAAAAGACATTGGTGAATTCACCTTTAGGATAGTCTTTTTGGCGTAGCAACTTCATCCCCATGATCTCGGTATAAAACGCAATCGAGCGTTCGAGGTTGCCAGAACGAATCATCGTATGAAGAATGCGCATATCAGTTACCTGCCACAGTCATTTGTTTGATCAACCAGGAGCCGGTGTTATAGCTGCTTGGAATATCGTTATCAGTAGCCACGGCTTCGAGGTCTTGGAACATTTGGTGAAGATTGCCTGCTACAGTGATCTCTTCGACAGGATAAGCGATCTCGCCATTCTCAATCCAAAAGCCTGCCGCACCACGCGAGTAATCACCGGTAACCGTGTTACTTCCTTGGCCCATCAGTTCGGTGATGTATAGACCGGTGCCAATTTCTTTAAGCAATGCTTCACGAGACTGGCCAGTGCTTTGGATAATTGGATTACGTACACCGCCGGCATGACCGGTTGTCGTCATCTTGAGTTTACGTGCACTGTAGCTATCTAAAAGATAGGTGGTTAAGTGGCCAGCATCGATCAATTTTTTATCGGTGGTTGCAACACCTTCGTTATCGAAGGGAGCGCTACCCAGCGCTTGTAATAGATGTGGCTGTTCAGCGATATTGACCCAATCAGGGAAGAGCTGCTCATTCAGTTTGCCGCCCAAGAAACTCGCATCGCGATAAATAGCTGAACCCCGCATGGCGCCAAACAAGCCACGCATCAGGCCACCGGCCATCTCAGCACTAAATAGCACAGGGCATTTTGTGGTTTTAATCTTGCGACTATTCAATCGAGCGATGGCACGTTCAGCGGCCTTTAAGCCAACACTTTCCGCGCTATCCAATTTATTCGCTAAGCGGCCCGAGCTATACCAATAGTCCCGCTGCATTTGGTCGCCAGTTCCGGCAATCACTGAGCAACTTAAACTGTGACGAGTGGCAGGGTAGCCACCAACAAAGCCGTGACTGTTTGCATACACATAAGCGGTGGCTTGCGTGTGAGTGCTAGCACCTTCTGAATTGCTGATGCGTGTGTCAGCTTCTCGAGCTGCAGCCTCGCAACGCAGAGCAATCTCTGCGGCTTCATCTGCACTGACATCCCAATGATGATTTAGATCGAGATCAGGAATCGATACTGCCATCTTGTCAGCATCAGCAAGGCCCGCTGCAGGATCTTCTGAGGTGTACTTTGCGATACGGCATGCCGCTTCGACAGTCTCTTTAATCGCATTAGACGTGAGATCAGTCGTGCTTGCTGAGCCTTTACGCTGACCAAAATATACGGTGACGCCTAAGCCATGATCGCTGGTGCGCTCTATCGTTTCGACCTCTCCGAGGCGAACGCCAACATCTAAACCACTTTGCGCATGCACGGCAGCTTCGGCTTGTGATGCGCCTTGTTGTTTTGCTTCATCGAGTAAATTGGCAACGATGCTTTGTAAGTTTTCTAAAGAATGACTCATGCTGCAGTACCACCGACAGTCATTTGATCAATCTTCAATGTCGGCTGACCGACACCAACCGGTACGCTTTGACCTTCTTTGCCGCAGACGCCGACGCCGTTATCCAGCTTAAGGTCGTTGCCCACCATACTGATTTGAGTCATTGACTCAGGGCCGTTACCAATTAAGGTGGCACCTTTCACTGGTTTTGTGATCTTTCCATTTTCAATCAGATAGGCTTCGTTGGCTGAGAAAACAAACTTGCCTGAAGTGATGTCAACTTGACCGCCGCCAAAGTTAACCGCGTAGAGTCCTTTGTCGACTGATGCAATGATCTCAGCAGGATCACTTTCGCCTGCCAACATATAAGTGTTGGTCATGCGAGGCATAGGTAGGTGTGCATAAGATTCACGACGACCATTACCAGTGGTTGGCATGCCCATCAGACGCGCATTCATCTTATCTTGCATATAGCCTTTCAGAATGCCGTTCTCGATAAGCACCGTGTTTTGAGAAGGGGTGCCTTCGTCATCAACACTCAATGAGCCACGACGTCCATCCAGGGTGCCGTCATCTACAACGGTGACCAAAGGCGAAGCCACTTGCTCGCCAATACGGCCCGAGAAGGCAGAGGTGCCTTTACGGTTAAAGTCACCTTCAAGACCATGGCCTACCGCTTCATGTAATAAAACACCTGGCCAGCCTGGTCCAAGCACGACAGGTAGCATACCCGCTGGCGCATCAACGGCTTCAAGGTTTACTAAAGCTTGGCGCACAGCTTCTTTGGCATAGTTTTCGGCTTTGTCTTCATTTAAAAAAAACTCGAGAGAGGTGCGGGCGCCACCACCACAACTCGCTTGTTCACGGCGACCATTTTGTTCAACGATCACGCTGACATTCATGCGTACCAAAGGTCGGACATCGCCTGCCATCTCGCCTTGTTCGTTAATCACTAAAACAGTGTCGTGTGCAGCAACCATGCTCACCGTGACTTGTTTGACGCGTGGATCTTCAGCACGTGCTAAAGCATCAAGCTTCTTCATCAGATCAAGTTTTTGTGATTCGCTTAAGGTGTCGAGCGGGTTGATCGCAGGGTAGAGCGCCTTAGCATCACGTTGAGATTTCAGGCCAAAGTGACTGTCTTGTTGATGATGCGCAATGGCACGTGCTGCACTTGCAGCATCTAAGAGCGCATTGGTTGAAAGCTCATCGGTATACGCAAAACCGGTTTTCTCACCACTGATGGCACGCAAACCAGCACCTTGCTCGATGTTGTGATTGCCTTCTTTGATGATGCCGTCATCAAGAATCCAAGACTCAAGACGCGAGTACTGAAAGTACAAGTCAGCCGCATCAATTTGACGGCTGAGTAAGCGGTCCATCACTTTGTTAATCGCTGAGTCGTTAAGCCCGGGTTTGTCGAGTAGGGTGGCTTTCGCCAGATCTAAAGGTGTTGTCATAGTGAGTTGTAATTAGTTGCACTTCAATTGACGATGCTGCAGACAAGGGAAGTTGCGGCGTGTATTGGTTTGGAAATCATGATTGATATTGCCGATCGTAAAACCATTGCCTTTGTTACGCTTATCTAAAACGCTACCCCATGGGTCAACAATCATGCTGTGGCCATGCGTTTCACGACCTTTGACATGGAAGCCACCTTGGTCAGCGGCAATCACATAAGCCAAATTCTCAATAGCACGGGCACGTACAAGAGTTTCCCAGTGCGCACGTCCTGTGACGGCAGTAAAGGCAGCAGGTAGTGCAATTACCTCAGCGCCTTTATCGATCATCGCGCGGAACAGCTCAGGGAAACGCAAGTCATAACACACTGCAACGCCAAGCTTGCCGACAGGTGAGTCGATTACGGTGACACTGTCCCCAGGCTCGATGGTGTTTGATTCATTAAAGGTTTCTGCAGACTCAACAATGTTTACATCAAACAGATGGCGCTTATCGTAGCGTCCCACTTCTTGTCCGCGATCATTGAAGATTAAGCTTGAGGCGCGCCATTTAGATTGGTCATCACCTTCTAGTGGAATGGTGCCGCCGACGATCCAAATACCGAGTCTTGCCGCAACACGCGACAGAAATTGTTGCAGAGGGCCATCACCTTGAGTTTCTCGGAACGGTAGGACGTCTTTACATGAGTCGCCAAGAAAAGCGAAAGATTCGGGAAGCACAGCGAGCTTGGCTCCTTGTCGAGCGGCCTCTTCAAGCATTTTCTCGGTCGCAAGAAGGTTTGCATTGATATTGGTGCCTGAGGCTAGCTGGATAGCCGCAACCTTTGTCATGCCATAGCTCATGAATACTGTCGCCTTATGAAATCGAGTTTTTCAGTATGTTAACGAATGCGCACTCAGCTGTCTGAGTTAATGCACATTTATTTAGCGTCGTCGCCTTTCAGATTTTTAAGCGTACGCTGAAAGATGTTTTTGCGATCTTCAGTGGGCTTCACCATGTCTTTCTGTTGGTCGGTCGCTTTCTTACTTTCTTTGCCGGTTAGCGCATTGAATAAGCGAGAGAAGGCGCCGCTAGTATCGAGTGCTGAGAGCTGAGGGTCATCCCAAGCGCCGGTAACCGCATAGTCGAAACGATAAGCACGATTGATGCGATCGCCCAGCACTTGTTGCGCGAGGAAAGTGGCAACGCCAGTGACAGGTCCGCCGACAGCAGATGCGGCCAGTGGTAATAGGGTATCAAGATCAGGTGTGACATTAACTCGCAGGTCAAAATCTTCTGCGACTAGTCCGATACGGCCACCGAGATCGATAATGCCCGTTGCACCTTCCATATGAAAATTAGACGTCGCAGCTTGACCTAAGCCAACACCAAAATCGGCACTGATGTAGTCATAGCTATAGCCTTTTTTCAGTACATCCCCAAAGTCCAGTCTTAGGCGCTTACCGATAGCATCAAGGTTCAATAAGCCAAGTACACGGGTGATACCTGGTTCTAGATCATTCAGTCGACCTTTGCTGTAACGCATCGAAGCGAGACCTTCGATCGATGCCAAGTGAAACTGTCCGGGGTGACCGGGCCAAGAAAATGATTTGATCTTCGCGTCGAGAGATGACTCTGAGGTGTGCTTGGCGTAACCGAGTTGCTTTAGCAGCTTACCGATATCGGTGGCGTTAATCTCGCCGTCAATGCGTGTCAGCGGTGAGGGAGACCTCCACACCCAGTAGCCGTGAATATCTGCGCTACCACTTTCACCATCAATTAGAAGATGTTCGACCTCTTGACCATCGATACGACGGGTTGAGCTCATTGAGAGCTTGCCAAGCGGTGCATCGTTTAATCTAAAGTCGTTGATCTGTAGATCTATAGTCGGTAGCGAACGTGGATCAAGCAAGCTTGGCTCAGGTTTTGGAGAGGCAGGTTTGCCAACACCTGGGTCAAAACGCAGATGTGCTTTTTCAAGCTTGGCAACAATGGCATCCTTTTTGTTTGCACGTGAGATTGAGCCCACAAGCTGGTCACTGTTTATCTTAGCTCTTAGTGCATTATCTTTTGAATTGAGCGTGGCTTTAAAGTTGGTGAACTGCGTGGCGCCTAGCTCCATCAGTGCGGTATCGATAGTTAATTCCACCGCACGTTCTGAGTTTTCGCCTTGATCGAGTGCCTTCTGCCATTGCGCCAAATTCACACGAGGCACGTTGATGTTCAGGTGTAAGGTTGTGTCATTCGGCAGCGTGGGTTTTTTGTCACCTAGGGTAATTGCGCCACGTTCACCATCGGTTGAAAAGATGGCGTGAATATTTTTCTTGTAGCTCAGGGCGACATGTCTAATGCCATTATCAATCGGCAGTGAAACGCGAAGTGATTGGGCTTGCGCTTTAGGTTTGCCAACCGGTTGAGGCAAATCGATATCAATACCTTTTAACTGACTGTCGATGATCAGCTCAAGAGGTGTCTTGCTTTCTCTTGGCGGAATGACAAATTGTGCAGCCACTGTTGTTTCGCCGGTGATGCCAGCCAAAGGGATGTCTGGGAGCTCTGTTTTTAAGCGATCAATGGTTAATGCACTATTCAAATGAATACGCGTTTCGCCTTTTTTGTTTTTGATGTGCGAGGCGAAAGGTTTATCCCAAAGTGTGCCGGTTAGCTTCTTTGCTGATACGCCATCGAGAGATAGTGCTAATGTGCCGTTAACCTTTTGTAGGGTAAGTGGCCAACTACTCAGGATTAGGTCGGTATTGTTTAAGTGAATAGCGCCATCGAGCACATATGTTTCATCATTCTTTGCTAGCGGTATTTGTAGTTTAAGTTCAGTAAGACTTTCGCCTTTCAGGGAAAAGGCATCCGCGAGATAACCCAACTTTTTATTTAGTGCTTTGGATTGCAAAATACCAAGCGCATCTTGTGATGGGCCATTGAGCGAGCCATTGATAAGCAGCGGTGAGATAGGTTCTAAGCTTTTGATCTCAGCGTGCACTGTTTGTAAAGGTGAGTTGAGAATTTTGCCTCGACTTGCTGTGATCTCCATGCTGTTCTCGTAGAACCACAGCTCAGCAGACATGTCATTGATAGCGGGCCAGTCGGGATTAAAGCGCAACGGAGCCTGAGTCAACTGACCGATAACCGAAAAGTTGCCATCGCGTGTTTGGTCATAAGGGAAATGTGAAGCAGGGCCATTAATGAGTAAGCGGCCTTGATCAAGTGTGCCACGCTTTAGTGAATCAGTTAGCCAAGTGACAAGGTTTTGGGTGAGGTAGGCGTCAGGTAAAAAATGCTCAAGGCGTTGAATATCGATGGAAGAGAAGTCACTGCTGATGAGTATGTGTGGCGCATTAGCAAGGTTTGTCACTGCCCCATTGAGATTCATTAGCATACCGCGACTTTTAATTTGTGCGTTTTCAATTAATACCGAAGCATTGCTTGAGAGATTTTTTACGCGAATCTGGCTTTTCAGTGTGTCTAGTTGGAATGGACGTTTAAAAACAGACGGTGCTTGAAATGCATTGTTCTCAGAATCGATGGTGATTGAGAGTTGATCATTAAAGTGAGAAAGCGTCGCCTGTTTAAGGTTGCCCTGCAGGCTAAATTGTTTGAGTGTGTCTTTGTTGTCAGGGCTTGAGACAACAAAAGGTAGCAATTGATTCGCAATGTCCATTGGCAGGTCTTTAACGCCTGCTTTAAAGGGTGTGAGTTGCGCATCATGTGGTAGAGATAAAGCTAATTTAAAGGCGCCTTGCTGGTCAGTAAGTTTTAATGTGTTGGTCTGAACCTCAATTTGTGTGGCAGCGTCATCTCGTGCGGTACTAATAAGCGCGTTCAGGCTGACATCTTTAAACGTCTTATTATTACGAGAAACATCCAGATGGTTTAGGGTGATCTTGCCCTGATTAGTAATAACGGCCGCGTCTTTCCATGTCTGTGAAAGCGATAGCTGACCACGGCCTTGGGTGATATCAATTGAATCAAGATCAAGCTGTTTAACAAGCTCGGAGAGCTTGAGCTGTTTGATGTGTAACTGACTCTCGCCCGACCAGTTGCTACTTAATGGGTTGCCGTCAATGTCTGCAATAAAATCAAGCTCGCCAATCGATGAGCTGAGTGAGGCATAACCGTAGAAGTGCGAATCACTGCCTTCGATGTAGGCATTCAAGTTATCAACGGTGATCGGCGTATCTGCGCGGCGCATATCCTGCCAAGTAAATTGAATGTCATGTAGCGTGACTTTGCCTGGCAGTACAAAAGTGTCTGCATCATTGCTTTGTTGTGTAAAACCAGCAAGATGTACTTTGCCATCGAGTTCACGAATAAAACGTAACGCTAGCTGATCAATATGTACTTGGACATGTGCTAAAGGATTAGCGCTGATCAGCGCCAAAGGTGAAATGTTAATGCTTATCTCTTTGGCAAAAAGAGGCTCTGATTCCGTGGCGATTTGCACATCGTGCAAAGCGACTTTTGGCAGAGCGCCGCTCCAGGTCAATTCTGCGCGAGAAAGCTTAAGGCCAATGTTGCCATACTGCTTGGCAAGTTGAACGATGTCGGCATCAAGGTTTGAATAGCTCGGTAGTGTGAGGCGCGCTATCAGTACCACAAGGCCTAGCGCAATAATGGTGTAACTGATGATGCGTTGGAGTGCTATCGCGATCTGCATAACCCTTAGACAAGCACCACGTCGAATTGATCTTGGGTGTAAAGTATCTCAGCTTGTAACTTGATTGCTTTACCAATGAACTGCTCAAGCTCAGCGAGGTTCTGTGACTCCTCGTCTAGCAAGCGATCAATGACATCCTGTGAGGCAAGCACGAGCAATTGCTCAACATCAAACTGACGTGATTCACGAATGATCTCGCGGAAGATTTCATAGCAAGTGGTTTCGGTAGTTTTGATTGCGCCGCGACCACGACAGCTAGGGCATGGTTCACATAACACATGACCTAAAGATTCACGCGTGCGTTTACGCGTCATTTCAACTAAGCCTAGTGAAGAGACCTCAGTCACGTATGTCTTTGCATGATCTTTAGCTAAACAACGCTCGAGTGCGCGAATCACTTGGCGTTTGTGTTCGGCGTCGGTCATGTCGATAAAGTCGATAATAATGATGCCGCCGAGATTGCGCAGGCGTAACTGACGGCAGATCGCTTGTGCTGCCTCTAGGTTTGTTTTGAAGATAGTCTCTTCAAGATTGCGGTGACCGACATACGCGCCTGTGTTTACATCTACCGTGGTCATCGCTTCAGTTTGATCAATGATCAAATGACCACCGGACTTCAAATCAACCGTGCGTTTCAGTGCCTTTTGAATTTCATCTTCAACGCCATACAAATCAAAGATGGGGCGATCACCTGGGTAGTACTCGATGCTGACATTGCTATCAGGCAAGTACTTTTCCGCAAACTCATTGGCTTGTTTAAAAGTGGAGCGTGAGTCGATGCGAATGCGTTCAACATCGGGCGTGATTAAATCGCGTAGCGCACGAATCGCTAATGGCAGATCGGCATGAATCACATCGGTTGGTTTGGCGCTGCTGGCGCGTTCTTGAATAGAACGCCATTGACGTTCTAAGTAACGCATATCTTTCCATAGCGACTCTTCACTGACGCCTTCAGCGGCAGTGCGTGCGATAAAGCCAGCAGGGATATCCGAACTTTCACTGTAACGCGTCAGTATGTCGCGCAAACGCGCACGCTCTTCGTCTTCTTCAATCTTCTGTGACACGCCCACGGTACTCATGTTGGGCATGTAGACCAAATAACGAGAAGGTATAGAGATGTTTGTTGTTAGGCGTGCACCTTTGGTGCCGAGCGGATCTTTCACCACTTGCACCATAACTTCGCCGCTTTCATAAACCAGATCGGTGATTTGATCTTTCGCGCCATCGGGATGATAAATATCCGAGGCGTGCAAGAAGGCAGCTCGCTCTAAACCGACATTGACGAAAGCAGCCTGCATGCCAGGCAGTACGCGACAGATACGGCCTTTATAAATATTACCGACCAGTCCGCGCTTTGCTGCACGTTCGATAATGATTTCCTGCACAACACCGTTCTCGACGATCGCAACGCGCGTCTCGGGCGGGGTAACGTTGATAAGGATTTCTTCGCTCATAAACAGATGCTATCCGATCTTGATGCCGGCTTGGGTTAAGAGTTGCGCCGTTTCAAACAGCGGTAGGCCCATGATGCCTGAGAAGCTGCCATTTATCCGCGAAATGAACACCGCCGCTTGGCCTTGTACCGCATAAGCCCCCGCTTTATCTGCGGGTTCGCCGGTTTCCCAGTAGGCCTCAATCTCGGTTTTATCGAGATGGCGGAAGGTCACTTGGCTTTCACTCAGTGCATGATATTCGTCGTTGCCGATGAGTGAAACCGAGGTCAGCACGCGATGCGTGTTACCGGAGAGTGCGCTGAGCATGGCAATACCATCGTCACGATTTTCAGGTTTACCTAAAATCTTTCCAGCAAGGATCACCGAGGTGTCCGAGCCGAGTACCCAATCCTTAGGATGGAGCTGATGGACTGCACGCGCTTTTTCTTGCGCCATGCGCATCACGTAGTCCTCGGGCAGCTCACCTTGTAGCGGGGTTTCATCGATATCCGCCGGTGTCGCTTCAAAGGCAATGCTAATTTGGCTGAGTAATTCAGCACGGCGAGGTGATTGTGAGGCTAGGCGGATCATATTAGGCGCGGTGATACGGATGGTTACGCAGCACGCTCCAGGCACGATAGATCTGCTCACTGAGCAGCACGCGGACCAAAGGATGCGGCAAGGTAAGGGGGGAAAGCGACCACTGCTGTTTTGCCATGGCTTTAGCTTCTGGCGCTAATCCTTCAGGGCCGCCAACCAATAGTGCGATATCCGAGCCTTGATTCATCCAGCTATCAAGTTGTTCGGCTAAGGCCTCGGTAGACCAGGCTTTGCCTTCGACTTCGAGCGCGACAACCCAAGCGTTTTTAGGAATTGCTGCGAGCATGCGTTCGCCTTCATCACGCATTGCGCGGGCGATATCGGCATTCTTGCCACGTTTGCCGGGCGCAATCTCAACGAGCTTGAGCGCGCATTCATTGGGTAGACGCTTGGCGTACTCTTGATAACCCTCACTGACCCAGCGGGGCATCTTTTCTCCAACGGCAATGAGGTGAATATTCATCACGAAGGTCCGTTGAAGCTCAGCACTTAAACGTGATCGTTACGGCGTTTTTCAGCAGAGGCGGGATCAAGCTCCCAGAGCTTCTCGATTTGGTAGTAGTCACGCACACGTGCTTGCATGACATGCAGTACCACGCCATTCAAATCGACCAATGCCCATTCGCCTTCTTTCACGCCTTCTTCACCAATCGACGCATTGCCCGCCTGCTTGGCTTTAAAGGCAACTGACTCGGCGGTCGCTTTGACGTGCCGCTCAGAGGTGCCCGAGGCAACGATAATGAAATCGGTAATGGCAGTGCGACCACGAACATCAAGCACATTGATGTCGAGTGCCTTCATATCTTCAAGCGCATTGACTACAAAGTCGCGCAATTCTTCGGCTTGCATGGGAAATCCAGTAAAAATGCTATATGCGCGATTTTAACGCATTGCGCTTGGTATCGCTCAGTTAGCTTTAGCGATAAAGCTGGTGTTTTTGGATGTATTCCAAGGTGTTGCTAGGCAGCAAAAAGTTCGCCTGATGGGATTCGGCGACTTTTTGGCGGATCTCACTTGAGGCGATATCGAGTTGGGTCACCTCAAGGAAGTAAATTTTGCCCGCAGGTGAGGTTTTGAGAATACCAAGATCATCACAGAGATGATCTTTGACCAATTCTGAAAGTGGGGAGTCGGTTGGCACAGCGTAGCCAGGCCGTTTTAGCACCACGAGATTGGCGAGCTGCAAAATCTGCTCAGGATTGCGCCAACGATCAAAACCATTAAAAGCATCGGTTCCCAGCAGCAAGCAAAGTGCGTCATTTGGAAGGTCGTCTTTGAGCGACGACAGGGTGTCGACCATATAGGAGTAGCCACCACGACGGATCTCACGATCATCAGTAATCAAATAAGGTGTGTGCTCAACGGCCTTTTCAATCATCGCCAAGCGATGCTCGGCCGAAGCTTTTGGTTGATCGCGATGAACCGCGCCAGAAAGTGGGATCAGATGAACTCGCTCAAGGGCGAGCTGTTCATAGGCATCAATAGCGACCCGAAGGTGACCATTGTGAATGGGGTCAAAGGTGCCGCCAAAGATGCCAAGCATAGGATTACTGACGGATGTGACCGTCACCCAAGACGATAAACTTCACTGAGGTCAGGCCTTCCAAACCCACAGGGCCACGTGCGTGGAACTTGTCGGTTGAGATACCGATCTCTGCGCCCAGGCCATATTCAAAGCCATCGGCAAAACGGGTTGAGGCGTTCACCATGACAGAGCTTGAGTCGACTTCACGCAAGAAGCGACGTGACTTGGTGATGTTCTCAGTGATGATGCTTTCGGTATGAGAAGAGCTGTGCGTGTTGATGTGATCAATCGCGGCATCCAAGTCATCGACGATGCGAATCGAAAGGACCGGCGCGAGGTATTCGGTATCCCAATCCTCATCAGTCGCAGCAATACACTGATCACCAATGATTTTGCAGGTGGCAGCACAGCCACGTAGCTCAACACCCTTGTTGAGATACGCTTCGGCAAGCGCAGGTAAAATAGTTTCTGCAACCGTGTCGTTAACCAACAAGGTTTCGAGTGTGTTGCAGGTGCCGTAACGCTGCGTCTTTGCATTCAGAGCAACATCAAATGCTTTCTTAGGATCGGCTTCATCATCGATGTAGACATGGCAGATACCGTCGAGGTGTTTGATCACCGGCACGCTAGCACCTTGGCTAATACGTTCGATCAAGCCCTTGCCGCCTCGAGGAATGATCACGTCGATGTATTTCGGCATATTGATCATGTCGCCTACGGCTGCACGGTCAGTAGTTTCGATTACCTGGACCGCATCAGAAGGTAGACCTGCTTGCTCAAGACCACGACGAATGCAGCTGGCAATCGCTTGATTCGAATGGAAAGCCTCAGAGCCACCACGAAGCACCGTGGCATTACCCGACTTTAAGCACAGTGCTGCCGCATCGGCAGTCACATTAGGACGCGATTCGTAAATGATGCCGACTACACCGAGTGGCACTCGCATACGACCGACCTGAATACCGCTTGGGCGGTAGTTCATGTCGAAAATCTCACCGATTGGATCGGGCAGAGCCGCTATCTGGCGGAGACCTTCGATCATGCCATCGATGCGCGCATCATTAAGCTCTAAGCGATCGAGTAAGGCCTCATCCAGACCTTTTTCTTTACCGGCTTTCAGATCTTTTGCGTTCTCGGTGATCAGCGCTTTGCGGCTGTTCTCCAGATCATCTGCAATCGCGTTCAGCGCTGTATTTTTGGCATGGGTATCAGCCGCAGCGAGTGCGCGTGAAGCGGTACGTGCGCGTCGGCCCAGTTCGTTCATGTAAGCGGTTACGTCGGTAATTTGAGTCATGATGCTGTGTTTCGATTAATCAGATTTGCCAACAGTATAAAGGAGTCGGTTTAGCCGTAGTGGCATATATAGTGCAGGTTTTCGATGATCTTAATATCGAATGCGCTATCACCTGCGACACTGAATTGTTGTCCGCCTTCAAAGCGTTGCCATTCATCAGAGCCGGGTAAACGGACCTCGCATACGCCTTGCACGAGTTCCATGACTTCAGGGGCGGCGGTAGAAAAGGTCAGTTCTGCAGGAAAAATCACACCGGTTGATTTGCGACTGCCATCTGCCATCTCGATGCTGTAGCTCACGCATTTGCCATCAAAATAGACATTTGCAGTTGGGGTGATGGTGCCTTTTAACTCTGTTGCCATGAGGGTCTCCAAAAATAAAGGGCGCATGATACGACGAATTGCGCAGTTTATTGAGCCAGTGTGGTGTAGGCTTGCGCCTTCAAAAAAAACCTCGGAGGTCAACATGAGCGCTGCGTTGCGATTAAAGCCTAACCAAGATAAGCGTCTTCGCGCTGGGCATCTCTGGGTGTATTCAAATGAAATCGATACTAAAGAGACACCGTTGAAAGGGCTCACCCCCGGTCAGCCAGTGGTCATCGAAAATGCACACGGTAAGTTTGTTGCGCATGCCTATGCGAATCCCAATTCATTGATCTGCGCGCGCTTAGTCAGTCGCGATCCGAAACATGAGCTCACTCAATCGCTGATTGTGCATCGCCTTAAGATCGCACTCTCGTTACGCGAGCGCTTCATGCCAGAACCTTTCTATCGCTGGGTCTTTGGTGAAGCCGATGGTCTTCCTGGCTTGGTAATCGATCGTTTCGGCGATCACGTGGTGGTGCAGTTGACTACCGCGGGCATGGAGCTAATGAAAGCGGACGTGATCGATGCGATTTTGAAGGTCATCTCGCCACGTTCGATTCTATTTAAAAACGATTCATCAATTCGTGAACTTGAAGGTATTGATCGTTATATCGAAGTGGGTGTAGGTGAGGTGCCCGATCGAGTGCAATTGCGCGAAGCAGGCGTGACATTTGAAGTTGCCTTGGCGGAAGGGCAAAAGACCGGTTGGTTTTATGACCAAGCGTTTAACCGTAATTTACTGATGCCACATGTCGATGGTAAACGCGTGCTAGATGTCTGCTCTTATGTCGGTGGCTGGGGCGTGCGCGCTGCGGTTTCCGGTGCTAGCGAAGCGGTTTGTGTGGATACGTCAGCTCATGCGCTTGAGCAAGTTGAGGTCAATGCAAAACTCAATAATGTGGCTGATCATGTCATCACGCATCGAGGTGATGCGTTTGAGACTTTGCGCCAGATGAAGCAAGCCGGTGAGCAATTCGATGTCATCGTGGTGGATCCGCCAGCCTTTATCAAACGCAAAAAAGATTTAAAAGAAGGTGCCTTGGCTTACCGTCGATTGAATGAAGCAGCGATTAGCTTGCTCAGCAAAGATGGTTTGTTGGTGTCTGCGTCATGTTCATTCCACATGGAGCGAGACCATTTGTTGCGCACCATTCAGCAAGCTGGTCGACATTCAGATCGTCATTTGCAGTTATTGATGACAGGACAGCAAAGCCCGGATCACCCGATTCATCCGGCAATTCCTGAGACAGCCTATTTGAAGTCGTTTTATTTGCGCGTCTTACCGACGATGTAACATCGCGTTGGATTGAATGATGAATTCAATCTCGCGTTGAATACGGCGTTGCTCACGCTCAGAGAGTCGCATCCATAACTTGCCGACTTTTTTTGCTTCGGGGGTGAGTTGTGTATTTTTTTCCTCACCGTATAACAACCAAGCAGGTGTGATCTTAAGAGCGTCTGCAATCACATCCAGTTTGCGTGGGCGCAGACTTTTACCGTTCTCGATCTTTTGAATCACTGCCTGATTGGTGCCTGAAAGCAGGGCAAGCTCATCTTGGGTCAAGCCAAGCTCACGTAGACGAAAGCGCATGCGCTCGCCTAGCGTATTGAGATGCAAGTTGAGAATTTCGGCTTCAGACATTAAAAACGTTCAGACAATAACTAATGGCTGAAAGCAACGGCAACCGCGAGGTCTTCTTTAGGAAGCTAATGACTAAGAATAGGCAAGGCGTTGATGTCCAAATCGATTTGCAGCATCAGCTGCTGGAACTCAGGCGAGTCACTGTTATGAAATCGAGCATCGAATTCAGAAGGGTTTAGGTGCTCAGGTAGTGCTGAAACATTGGGCATGAAGTCATTATCGTTAGTACTGCGTGCCAGTTTGTCTTGCAACATCATGGCGTCGGGTGATCGATTAGTGGCGAACTCGCCAATACGCGCGCCGGTCAGTCCGGCCGCTAGATCGGTAAAGCTAAAACCAGAGCCACGTTGCGTATCATTTAACTCTTTGAGTAAACCTAATCGATCTGAGGCTTGTCGATTGCCATGCGCGGCGTAAGCTGCGGCGATTAAAAAGTGTCGCGCAAGATCAGTACGTTTATGAATCTTTAAATAAAAGCCTTTCGGCTTAACCGTTTCATCAGAGGCTAAAGGATGCCTAAGTTGGCGCGTTGCCCAGGCGCCGAGCGCAGAAAAAATGGCTTGGTTTTCTGTTCGCGCATCGTAAAGACCAGAACGCTGCACCGCGAGACTAAACAGGTGGTTCAGCAGGGGGCGAAGATCACCAAATTGATCGCCGCCGGCATGCTGCCAATAAATCAATTGATCAGTATAAAACTGAACAGCACGTTGATCTGCACTGGCTAATAATTGCGCAAAGGCTTTTTCAACCACATCGGTTCGCCAGCGCACGTCAAAAGATAGGTGCTCAGGATCAATGGACCACTTCTCGATAACCAGTGCAGCAAGTTGGTACTCAAAACGGCGATGCGCAATCTCAATCAGTGGTTCACTGATCCAATTAACCAGCGTGGTTGGAATAGTTAAGCTGCCAAGTTGCAGTGTAGTTAAAACCGGCTGGTTGTTTTGTTTAGCCATAACAGCGTAAACATTGAGATAACGCCAACTATCAATCAGCGGTAGCTCAACACTCAACGTAAAGTTCATTTGATTGTCAGAAAGCTGAAAGGCAGATTGAACGTTTGCGAGACGTTTCAGTAGGGTGTTTGCGATAGAGCTCAATTCAGTTGGATTAAATTGCAGCTGCTTGCTTTCGCCGGGTGGGATCTGATTAGGGTGCACGCGTTGTAAAACGTTTCGCGTGATGGATTTATCGAGCTCAGGATTGGCAACAGTTGGAATGGCTGAGGTTTGTTCCAAAGAAGCTACCAATACGCCTAGCGCCATGATCGGGGTGAGCAGTAGTAACCATTTGATCAGTCGAAACAAACCGTGAATCCGAGACGTAATAAGAATGTTATTCAGCCTAAAGCCTAAAGCCTAGCGTTGCAGGTGTCTATGTGAATCGACGAAAAGACAATGGGCCCTGTTACACTCTCGGCCATGATTTATCCCGAATTTGATCCGATCATTGTTCAGCTAGGGCCTGCCGCATTACGTTGGTATGGCTTGATGTATTTGATTGGCTTTGTTGCGGCTTGGTGGTTGGCGCGTCGTCGCGCGAGCTTGGGTGGTGTGATCAAAACTGAGCAGGTTGATGATCTGATTTTTTATGGTGCGCTAGGCGTCATATTGGGCGGTCGCCTTGGGTACATCTTTTTCTATAACTTTGACCAGTGGCTGGCTGATCCTTTAGTGCTGCTGCGCGTCTGGGAAGGCGGCATGGCATTTCACGGTGGCTTGCTTGGCGTGATCGTGGCGATGGCGTTAATAGCAAAGCGATTACAGCTGCGCTTTTTCCAGGTAGCCGACTTTGTCGCACCGCTTGTGCCTTTAGGTTTATTGGCCGGTCGCGTGGGCAACTTTATTAACGGTGAGTTATGGGGTGGCGTCACGGATGTAGCTTGGGGCATGCAGGTAAGGTGTGCTGAGCATCTGAACCTGTGTATGAATAAGCTTGGCTTGCCTGCAGATACCGAATTGAGCCCGCCATTACACCCCAGTCAGCTCTACGAAGCGCTTCTTGAGGGACTCGTTTTGTTCCTATTGCTTTGGTGGTTTTCGAGTAAGCCTAGAGCGGTCGGCGCTGTCTCCGGCCTGTTCCTGATTGGCTATGGCAGCATGCGCTTTATCGTCGAATTTGTGCGTATGCCGGATGCACATATCGGGTATTTGTGGGGCGATTGGTTTACTATGGGACAACTTCTTTCGACGCCAATGATTCTTGCGGGT
>CBFHYJ010000007.1:0-46811 GCA_965659945.1 Sedimenticolaceae bacterium
GACAGTGTGGTGTGACTATGTGCATGACACAGTGCGATCGCGAGCGCGTCCGACTCATCAAGCCCAAACTTACCTTGTAACGAGAGTAACACTTTGACCATATGCTGAACTTGCTCTTTTTCAGCTTGCCCTTTGCCCACTAAAGCTTTCTTAACCAAACGTGGGGTGTATTCAAAGACTGGCTTCTGCGCGACAACCGCTGCAGCAATTGCCGCACCTCTCGCCTGACCTAGCTTCAATGCTGAAGAAACGTTTTTATCGACAAACACTTCTTCAATCGCAACTTGATCTGGCTGATGCTCTTCGATGATCTGTTGCAGACCGAGAAAGATCTCGCCGAGGCGCTCAGTAAACGCTTTTTGCTGCGTGCGAATACAGCCGCTAGAAATATGGCGACTGTGGGAGCCGTTACTCTCGATGATCCCGTAACCGGTGACTCGAGAACCTGGATCAATACCAAGGATACGTGCCAATTAAGCGCCTCGAGTTTCTATCAGTACACCAGAAATAGAATCATTCTGGCGCATCTGTGTTAACCCTCGGTCTTTTCAGACTGAGGTAAACGTAGCTTCAAGTGCAACTCACGAACCTGAGATGGTTCAACTTCAGATGGCGCTTGTGTCAGCAAGCAGCTCGCGCTTTGTGTTTTCGGGAAAGCCATCACATCACGAATCGATTGCGCACCCGCCATCAACATCACAAGGCGATCAAGACCGAAAGCCAAACCACCGTGCGGAGGACAACCAAACTTCAACGCATCCAACAGGAAGCCAAACTTCTCTTTCTGCTCGGCTTCATCAATACCTAACAAGCCGAATACTTTCTCTTGTACAGACTCTTGGTGGATACGAATTGAACCGCCGCCGACTTCTGTACCATTAAGCACCATATCGTAAGCACGCGATAAACACTTACCCGGATCGCTTTCTAACAGATCAATTTGATCCGTCTTAGGCGCTGTAAATGGGTGGTGCAATGCATGCCAACGATTAGAACCTTCATCCCACTCGAACATTGGAAAGTCGACAACCCACAATGGCTTCCAGTCAGCATTCATCAGACCTAAGTCTTCTGCTAACTTCACGCGTAAAGCGCCAAGTGCTTCATTCACAATTGAGGTCTTATCAGCACCAAAGAATACGATGTCACCATCTTGCGCACCGGTACGCTGCATGATCGACATCGCCACATCATCAGGCAGGAACTTAAGGATTGGAGACTGCAAACCTTCTACGCCATCTGCGATCGCATTAACTTTGATGTAAGCCAGTCCCTTCGCACCATAGACACCGACAAACTTGGTGTACTCGTCGATATCCTTACGACTCAGCTTGCTACCTTCAGGTATACGTAATGCAGCAACACGGCCATTCGGATCATTCGCAGGACCAGCAAAGACTTTAAACTCAACGCCAGCCATCAAATCAGCTACGTCTATAAACTCAAGATCGGTACGCATATCCGGACGATCCGAACCAAAACGACGCATCGCTTCGTCATATGGCATGCGAGGGAATGGGTTTGGCAGATCAACATTCAGCGCATCTTTGAACACACCGCGGATCATGTCCTCCATCAGATCCATAATTTGATCTTCAGACAAGAACGACATCTCCAAATCGAGCTGTGTAAATTCAGGCTGACGGTCTGCACGCAAATCTTCGTCACGGAAACAACGTACGACTTGGTAGTAACGATCAAAACCAGACATCATCAACAACTGCTTAAACAGTTGAGGAGACTGTGGCAAAGCAAAGAATTTGCCTGCGTGAACACGGCTTGGCACCAAATAGTCACGCGCGCCCTCTGGGGTCGCCTTGGTGAGCATTGGAGTTTCCATGTCCATGAAGCCGTTATCGTCGAGGTAGTTACGCAATAAACGTGACACCTTCGAACGCAACATCATGCGCTCTTGCATGATTGGACGACGCAAATCGACATAGCGATATCGCAGACGAATATCTTCAGATACCTCATCCTCATCAATCTGGAATGGCGGCGTATCAGCTTTGTTCAGAATCTCAAGCTGCTTACCCAAAATTTCGATCTGACCTGATGACAACTGATCATTAGTGGTGCCTTCAGGACGAGCGCGTACAAGACCGGTGATCTTAAGAACGAATTCATTGCGCACCTGTTCTGCCATTTTGAACACATCTTCGATATCAGGGTCGTAGACCACCTGAACCAAACCGCTGCGATCACGCAGGTCGATAAAAATGACACCGCCGTGATCTCGACGACGATTAACCCAACCGCAGATCTCTACAGTTTCGCCAATGAACTTTTCGGTGACTTCGCCACAGTAGTGGGTACGCATGGAGCTTTCCTAATTACAGGCCATCCGGCCGCTTAAAATTGTTGTGTTAATGGCAGGACGAACAATCGCCAGAGCCGCAACTATGACCACCGCCACCGTGTGACGAGGACTTAACCAGACCCGTAACTGACATCAGTTTCTTCAGTGCAGAGGCATGACACTCTCAGGACATTCCTGCAACGGGTCTGCACTCATTTTTTGCATCACCTCAAGGGTGTGGTCACACGCCTCGCAACGATATTCGTAAAATGGCATGGCAAAAACCCGTTCATCTGTAGAAAAACTGTGCGATTTTAGCACAGGCGAGATTTTTGAATGAAGGGGCGATACGATCAGAACTCGCAAAATTGTGAGAAAAATCACCATGTCATCACCTCGCGCTGTACTTATCACTGGCTGCTCTAGCGGCATTGGCCTATGTGCAGCAAAGATGCTGAAACAGCAAGGCTTTCACGTTATTGCGAGCGCTCGACAGTCTGATGACGTTCAGCGACTGCGAGATTCGGGCTTTGATGCGGTTCAAATCGATGTCAGCGATCGCCACAGCATTGATGCAGGGGTGGCGGAAACACTGAAACTGACTAACGGGAAGCTCTACGGACTTTTCAACAATGGCGCTTATGGTCAACCGGGTGCGGTAGAGGATCTCAGCTGGGATGCCCTTGAGACACAACTCCGGACTAACCTGCTCGGCTGGCATGAATTGACACGCCAAGTCATCCCGGTCATGCGACGTGAAGGTAAAGGTCGCATCATACATAACAGCTCAGTGTTGGGTTTTGTCGCTATGCCTTACCGCGGCGCTTACAACTGCTCTAAGTTTGCACTCGAAGGCCTTACCGATACCTTACGTCTGGAACTGCATGGCACGGGCATTCAAGTGAGCTTGGTAGAGCCTGGCCCAATCCGCAGTCGCTTCCGCGATAACGCGAAAAAAGCCTTTGAGCGTTTTATCAATCCTATCGGCAGCCCACATGAAGCGAACTATCTAGCGATGGCAGCTCGTCTTGAGAAAGAAGGTGATGCTGCACCTTTCACGCTTGATCCAGAAGCCGTAGTGAAAAGCGTTCTCCATGCGCTCACAACAAAACATGCCAAACCACGTTATCGAGTGACCTTCCCCACACATCTGTTCTGGTGGTTGAAACGGATACTCAGTACAAAAGCAATGGATCGTATTTTGCGCAAAGCCTCAGGCGATGGCGCGCGTTAATCGTGATTGATGTTTTTACAATATGTCTCTTTGATTTTGAACGAAACCAATAAGGCCATCAGCGCTAAACCCGCTGAAACCAATAGCGCATTCTCATAATCACTCACTTGATATATGCGCAGCTGCCCCTGCATCTCGCCATTCCAAGTTTGGTCTAGAACCCAACCAAACAACGGCTGCATCAATGCTGCACCTAAGAACAGACCCGTATTGACCAATCCGATGGCCATACCTGCATGTGCTGGCTCAGAGACTTCTTTTGCGACGGAATAGCCCAACACAAACCCACTCGCTGCAAAACCGAGAAAACCATAGAGCAGATAGGCTGACCACCCAGGCTGCCAAGGCGCATACAACAGCGCAAGCCATGCAAGTAACGATACAAATGCAGCCCCCATAATGAAAGGCTTTCGCTTTCCATAGGCATCGGACACCGAACCCATTATTAGGCATCCAACAGCAAATCCAATCAGACTGAGAGTGTAATAGTTTGCCCCCTCATCAAGTGACAAGCCATGTACATCATGTAACAACCGGTCACCCCAAAGTCCCACAAAGGCAAACATGTTTCCCGTCACACCTAAATTGACCCAAAAGCCCGGCCACGCCAATCGATTCGTCAATACTGTCTTTAGCGCTTGCTTAACGTTTAACTTAGTTTTTTGACGCGGTGCCAAACCCTCTAATTCTCTGACGGATGGGTAACCTGCTTCCACAGGTGAATTTCGAACAAACAGCCAAGTCATCAAAGAGAGAAACAGTGCAGCCAGACCAATACCGATAAACACTTCACGCCAAGTAAAAGCTCCCAACAGCATTACCAGTGGCGCTGCTGCAAGAATAGAACCAACGTTTCCTAGCAAAATGGTTAAACCACTAATGCGCCCATCTTCGCGAGAGCTAAACCATTCTGCATTTGATCGCATCATGCCGATGAAGATTACAGACACTCCTAAGCCCACCAAAAAGCGTCCTGTTGAAGCCCACGCAAAAGTATCTGATAGGCCAAAAATAATAGAGCCCACACCCGACACAATGCCGCCCAAACTTACACTCACGCGAGGACCTAAAGTATCGGCCACAAGACCCGCAGGAATTTGCATAGCCGTATAGGGATAAAGATACATCGCCGACAAGGTTCCTAACGCCGCAGCGGTGGTGCCAAAGTCAACCATCAAACTACTTGATACAGCAGCAGGCGCCATACGGTGAAAAAACACCAACATATAGGCCAACCCAAGCACGGTAAAAATCACCCACCGTGTGCGCTGAAACCCTTCTGGATAATGAACCTGCATAGTTATTCCGATAGGAAAAAACTGACCTTACCGCCCCAGTCCGACAGAAGATACCTATTTGGTATGACTTTCTTTAATCAAACAGGCTTTACTGCCGCATAAGTCTGAGCGAAATAATTTTTAAGAAACTCATCGAACGACTCTGAGTCTTGATTGCTCAGTGCAGCAAAGTCCTCATGTGACTTTGCAATCAGCTGCTCAAATTGCGCACGACGCTCATCTGAAATATCACGCTCAAGCAAGAAACGCTGGTGCTTTTTCGACAAACGTTGCGCAAAGCCGTAGAAGCTCTCTGCGTTATCTTCCATCTCAGTGAGCATCCGTGCGGAAGGGGTCAACTGAGGACGGATGATCTTACCGATCTGCTCATCCAATGCGTCTTCATAATTACTGCCGCCATTGACCTTATCGAGCAGCTCACAGATTGGATACATCTGTGAAAGCAGCTGGTGCCCCCATTCTTGCAAGCCCACTGACTCGCCTTGTCGACGCAATTGAATATTAGGTTCACGACCTCGGTGTGCAACGGCGAGCAAGTTTTCATTCAACTCACGATTTTCTGTTTCATCAATCGATGGGCTATCGCTGAGCATACACATCAACAACCACGCTTCGAGGAAGCGCAACTGCACCTCATCGACACCTAGAGGGTGATAGGCATTCACATCTAATGAACGTAGCTCGACGTACTTTATACCTGATTCCAATAGCGCAACCGATGGGCTTTGTAATCGTTTCAAAGCCGGCTTTGGCCGCACCTGACTGTAATATTCGTTTTCAATCTGAAGAATATTGGCATTGAGCTGTCGGTATTCACCCTCTTCAGACACGCCAAGACGCTGCCATGGCTCAGCGGATGTTGTTATCGCTCGCAATAAGGACTGCGCATAAGACTCAACTGAATTGTAGTCCGCACGAATACCCAAACCCTCCTCTTTACTGTTCTGGTAACCAATGTCACCCATACGCAGTGACGTTGCATACGGCTCAAAGTAGGTTGCATCATCAAACTTAGGCAGATGCGAAACACCATTAGGGAAGAACGATTTACACACTGCAGGCGATGCACCAAAGAGATAAGGAATTAACCAACCACCTCGCAGAACATTACGTACTAAGCGCATGTAATAGGTATCGCGACACTCTTCGGGCGATTGGTATTTACCTAAGGCTTTTGAAAATTCTGGCCAAAAGGCTTCTGGAAGTGACCAATTAAAGTGCACACCGGCAATCACCTGCATAACGCGGCCATAACGTAGGCCCAAGCCCTCGCGGTAAATATGCTTCATCTTGCCGATGTTGGAATCACCATACTCTGCAATTGGAATATTGTGATCACCGTAAAGCACACAGGGCATGCTAGTAGCCCATAACAGTTCTTTATGCAGTGACTGATAGGCATAGCTTTGCAGGTCCGCCAAATAATCAAGCGCATCACCCACATCACTGAAGGCTGGTGTAATAAATTCAGCGAGCGCTTCAGAATAATCTGTTGTCAGAATGGAATTCGTTAAGGGGTGCCCCCATGCATGGGGATGATTCGTCAGCGCGATACCCCCTTTATCTGACACACGAAGACTTTCTTTCTCTAAACCAATGCGCGTGCCCTTGAGTAACTCAGGAGAAAGCTTCTCCTTCAAGATTTGTACTCGCGACAAATAAGATCGAGCAATAACGGGACGAATATGTGGCGAGCTCACAAGGGACTCCGAAAAATGATGGAGCAGTGTAACGCTCCGGGACACAAAATCACATTTGCTCACAGTAAGGTTATACGGCACCCTAGCGACCCATGAATCGCATTATCACCCTGCTCGCCTGCCTGCTCTTCATTCAGCCAAACTTCGCTAACGAACTTGCCGTGGATGTTGCTGCCATTTCAAGCAAGGCACTAGATAAGGGAAAGCTGCGCCTCCGCTCTGAAGGCGTCATCCTTGCTGATCAGTCAGGCAATATCTTGTTCAGCCGTAACGCTGATAAACCACGTCCAATTGCTTCAATAACAAAGCTAATGACAGCACTGGTCATCCTAGATGCAAAGCTTCCTCTCGAGGAAATAATCACCATCACCAAAGCTGACCGTGATCTTCGACAGCTCACCGGCTCGCGCTTAAAGGTCGGCGCAAAACTCACCCGCAAAGAGCTACTGACACTTGCCATGCTTTCATCTGAGAATCGCGCAGCCCTTGCGCTTGGCCGCACTTACCCAGGCGGCAGCGATGCCTTTGCAAGAGCAATGAATGAGAAAGCCAAAAGCTTGGGGATGATGCAATCAAACTTTATTGATGCTGCAGGACTGTCGCCAAACAATCTATCGACACCGAATGACCTTTATATATTGATGCAAGCCGCAGAAAAGCACGCCTTATTAAAGAAAATTGCTCAAACTCGCAGTGTTACTGTGAAGCCATATAAGCGACTTGGTCCTTTGCGTTATGTGAACACGAATCGCTTTTCACGCAATAAATCTTGGAAGTTGTTATTAAGTAAAACCGGCTTTCTGACCGAAGCTGGTCGCTGCCTAGTGATGAAGGCGCGTGTAGACAACAAAGAGGTCACCATGATCTTGCTCGATTCTTACGGGAAGCTGACACCCTTTGGTGATGCGAATCGAGCGAGAGAATGGCTTAAGCGTCATCGGAAAAGTGCTTGAGATTCACTCGCCGCAATCACCGGCTGATTAACAATCCAATCTGACATCACACGCGCCGCCTCTTCGAGCATTATCTTTTTAATGCCTTCTGGATCTTTATCCTGATCTGCCAACTCTTCTTGCTCATCTAGCGATTCAAGCGCGCCTAAACCACGATGAGCGCGTAAACGATTCAAGCTTTCGAGTTGCTCCTCTTCACGTTGATCAAGCTCAGCTTGGCGAACTGATTCTTTCAAGCTCAGCACCTTAAGATCACGCAACTCAGCAATCCGCTTCTCTTGATCAATCAAAAAAGTAAAACCCGGATCATGCTGAATACGCTGCTCAGACATTGCACGTAACTTTTCAATGGGGAATATAGTTGGGCGCGGACGAATAGCCGGCTCAATTGAGGCCCATGGAAGCGCATGTTCAAGTGCGCGCTCACCATGCTCTTTTGCACCAAAGGATGTTGGAAATACAACATCAGGCACAACACCACGGTGCTGAGTACTGTCGCCTTGTACTCTGAAGAATTGCGCCATAGTTAACCGCAAACGACCTAAATCTTTTTCGGTGCGTAAGTAACGCTGCAGATCCACAAGGGTTTGCACGGTGCCCTTACCAAAGGTTGGCTCACCAACGATCAAAGCTCGTTGATAGTCCTGCATCGCGCCTGCAAAGATCTCAGAAGCAGATGCACTATTTCGATCAACCAAAACCATTAAAGGACCACGATAAGTAATGCCCGGGTCTTGATCACGCTCTAACTCAACATTGCCATTGCTATCCTTAACCTGAACTACGGGACCTTTATCGATAAACAAACCGGTGAGCTCGGTCGCTTCTGTTAGCGAACCTCCACCGTTTTGGCGCAGATCAATAATGACGCCATTAACCTTTTCCGCTTCGAGATTTGTTAAGAGCTCACGCACATCTCGCGTTGTGCTACGAAAATCATCGGTACCACTCGCTGCGCCATTAAAATCACGATAGAACCCAGGAATCTCGATCACACCAAGCTTTAAGTTATCCACTTCAATAACATCACTCTTAGCGGCGCTGTCTTCTAGCTTGATCTGATCACGCACAAGCGCCAGCTCTTTGGTACGACCTGAGTCTTCACCCTTCGGTAACACCTGTAGGCGCACCGTTGAACCTTTTGGTCCGCGAATCTTATCGACCACATCATCGAGACGCCAACCAATGACATCGAGCATTTCACCCTTCTCACCCTGCGCTACACCAACAATACGGTCACCTGATTTAATCTTGCCGCTTCTTGCAGCAGGGCCACCAATAACTGTCTTCACCACTTCGGTGTATTCATCTTTACCACGCAACACTGCGCCAATACCTTGCAGTGACAACCGCATGCCGATATCAAAATTCTCAGAAGAGCGTGGTGACATATAAGTAGTATGTGGCTCAATGCTCAGCGTCACAGCATTCACAAACGCCTGAAAAACATCCGCTGAGGTCATCTGCTGCACTCGATTACGAATATTTTCGTAACGGCGGATCAACTTCTTTTCAATATTTTTGGTTTCACCGCTTAGACGAAGACTTAGCACATCATTTTTAACGCGCTTACGCCACAAATCATCCAAGACAAAATCATCTGCAGCCCAAGGCGCTTTCTCGCGATCAATTTGATACGTCTCATCAAGTGAGAAATCGAAATCATTAAAACGGACTTGGCTCACGGCAAAAGCAATGCGATTTTCAACTTTGTCACGGAAGTGCTTAAAAATGGTGTATGCCGGATCGAGTAAGCCATTGTGAAGGCTGTCATCAAATTCATCGCGATAATGATCAAGCTGACGTAAATCTACCTGAGTAAAAAAAGCACGATTGGCATCAAGCGTTTCGAGATAGCGATCAAACGCCATCGCCGATAGCTCATCATTAATCTCGGGTTTGGTGTAGTGGAATGACTCGAGGACTTGACCTATGACCAAGGCAGTTCGACGCTGGAATTCATCGGGCTTAAGTTCTGACTTTTGCACAAACTTTGGCGTTGCCCCAACAGAGCCCACCAAAAAAACCAAGACACACAACAAAAGCTTTTTCATCAACAACTTAGCCTAGTTCAAACCATTCATTACGCCAGGGGTTTGGCGCAACCCTTCGAGCAGAGCACAATAATCCGGATCATCCTCCGAAATCAACCTGTGGCGTAGGGCGAAATCAATGATCACCAAATTACAATTCAGCTTGAAGTCATCGCTATCGCGAACAATCTGCAAAACATCTTCGACAGGCATGAGATGAAATGATTCCACCTCACCATCGGTATTCTGTGGAATAAACGTGGTTGGCAATTCAATGTCGTAGCAATACAAAACATCAGGACGGAAACCGTTCGCATTCACGCGGTTGTACGCAATACTGCCAACATAGGTGGCTTGCTGGGCAAGTGCCACTGACATGCCAGCCTCTTCTTGGCACTCCTTAATAAGGTTTTCTTCCAGACTGATACCCTGTGGTAACCCTCCCGCAACCATGTTGTCCCATGCGCCAGGGAAGATCGCACGATCACGAGCACGTTTACCCACCCATAACAACAGGCGACCGTTGTAGTTCACATACCCATTAAGGTGTTGGCCAAACGAACGTAGGCCAAAGTGACTCGCAGCAACTCGATCAATCTCCGCAATCGCCTCATCACGCTCACCTGCAGTTAAAGGATAAGGCTCATTCATCGGCTTGTGCGGTAACACGCCTTGCTCAAATAATGTGTTCACCACGTCACTTAACTCAGCCGTTAATGCTTCACCTCGCAGATCTGGGTTACACAACCCAACTTGTCTACCTGAAATAGCAAATAACTGATCAAACTGACGCAGGTGTTCAATAAAACTGGGGCGTAACCATCCATACACTTGGCCGTTGATCTCCCACGGCACAAAACGCTCGGTGATCACCGGATTACACGCTTGAATGTGGCGTAGGTAACTCATGGGTTTTTCTTCTCGACCTTTTTGATTTCTTGCCAGGCCGCTTCCATCTGCTCAAGTTCAAGTTGCGTCATGTCCTCATCGCCTTGAGCAGCAAGATATTGTTCCATCGCTCGAAAGCGACGCTCAAATTTGTTGTTCGCTGCACGCATAATTTCTTCAGATTCAAAACCCAACTTGCGGATAATGTTGGTCATCACAAAAAGAATATCGCCAAGCTCATCAGCTAAATGATCACGATCACCTGAAGCCCAGGCTTCGCGGACCTCGGCCACCTCTTCGACCATCTTATCGAAAGCCCCTTCTGGATTTGGCCAATCGAAGCCTACTTTCGAGGCTTTTTTAGTCAGCTTTTGGGCACGCATCAATGCCGGCAGGCCTTTAGTCACCCCCGCCAGCGCACTGTTATCTGGTTGCTGCTGACGCTCCTGCGCTTTGATCGCTTCCCAAGCAGAACCTAATTGCTCATCGGTTTCAAAATTAGCGTCCGCAAAAACATGCGGATGGCGACGATGCATTTTATCCGCGATATCCGCAGCGACATCATCAAAGGTAAATCGCCCTTCTTCATTGGCTATCTGACTGTAAAAAACTACCTGAAATAACAGATCGCCAAGCTCACTCTTTAACTCGTCAAAATCTTCACGCTCAATTGCATCAGCCACCTCATACGCCTCTTCTAAGGTGTAAGGCACGATCGTTTTATAGGTTTGCTTGCGATCCCAAAGACAACCTTTCTGTGGATCACGTAACTGTGCCATGATTTCAAGCAGACGATCTATCGAACTCAACTCAACCACCTGGCAATGAGATACCCGTCACTTTTTTATACAAAGTCACGGCGTAAGAATCTGTCATACCCGAAACAAAGTCGGTCAGTAATAATAAGCGTAAATAAGGATCTTGAACCGGCACACGATTAGGACCGATGAACTGCTCAGGCACCAAACGAAGCAACATACGACTGCGGGCTGAAGCACTATCACCATGCTCAGCAACATCATCGATGACCTGAATAAAGCGCTCTAACAAATCACTCACAACTTGGAAACCTGCTGCCTGGATACTCACCACTTCTGGTGCGCAATAGATCCGCTCAACTGCAAGATCGATAAGATGATCAGCCTTCTGGCGACATGGAATCATTTCAAGTAAAGGCTGATCAAAGCTGCCGTCTAAAATCTCAGCTTCGTTATCTAGGAAGCAGTCACGTGCCTGCAAGATAATTTGGTTAATAACCTTTGCACGTAAAAATTCAACGCGATCTTTCTTTTCACGGATAGCTTTCAGGCGTTCCGCTTGCTTATCACGATCCGGCAATAAATCGAGGAAAGCTTCAACCACCTCTTCATATGAGAAGTGACCTAGGCGATAACCGTCTTCTAAATCAATCACGCGATAGCTAATGTCATCCGCTGCCTCAACTAAAAAGGCCAAAGGATGACGACACCACATGGCATAAGGTGAATCACGGCGAATCAAGCCAACTTCATTTGCAACGGTTTCGAAGTTTTCACGATCGGCTACTGTAAAACCTTGTTTTTTTGCGCTCACACCAGCTTGCGTATAACCACCCACCCATGATTCACGCGGGTACTTGGTAAATGCCGCAAGCGTTGCTGAAGTTAGCTGTAGACCGCCTTGGTTATCGGGGTTTTGTAAGCGCGTCACAATCCGGAAGCCTTGAGCGTTACCTTCAAACGCTAAGAAATCTTCACGCTCACTGCCACGCAATACCTCCACGCGGCGAGAACCATAATCTGCCGTCATCGCCCAATGGCGAATCGCATCTTCACCGGAATGGCCAAACGGCGGGTTACCAATGTCATGTGCCAAACACGCTGCAGCAACAACATTGCCAAAGTCAGATGCTTCAAAGTCATGCAAGCCATGACGCGCCATAACCTGCTCACCCACTAAGGTACCTAGCGAACGACCTATACTTGAAGCCTCTAAGCTGTGAGTCAGACGCGTACGAACATAATCAACTTTAGATAAAGGAAAGACCTGCGTTTTATCCTGCATACGACGGAAAGCTGACGAAAAGACCACGCGATCGAAGTCACGCTGAAAATCGGTTCTAGCCGTAATTGATTGAGGCTCTTCTGAAGAACCTAACCGTTTGCGCGACAGCAGTCGCTTCCATTCCATCGTCATAAAGGGCGTCAGTTTTTTATTTGTTCTGCTTAACCCTAAGGGTAACACCCAAGCCGCTGCGAAGGCGCTGTTTTTAGAGATTAACGCAGCTCTCGAACGAGACGAAAACCTAGATTCACATCGAGTTCATCGCGCAAACGTGGACGACGTGAAGCACTACGCGCAAAGACCGCGGCATCAAACCATGATCCACCCCTTACAGCGATCCACTTATTACGGCGTTTTGGCGGCGCCGGGTGATGTCGAGAAAGATTCGCTAACGACTTGCTATAATTTGATGACGTCATCTCCCAAACATTGCCATGCATGTCATGTAGACCCCAAGCATTCGCTGGGTACTGACCAACTTCGATAGTTTTAGCGATTGGCGCACATTTCGGCAGAATAAAACGCTTACCTTGCTTCTCTTCGTCATAAGGAAAAGCTGAACGGAAATGTACATTTTTACAGCTCACCGAATCACCAAAGGCAAACGCCTCAGATGAACCTGCACGGCAGGCATATTCCCATTCAGCCTCATTCGGTAAACGATAATTCTGCCCGGTCTCTTCACTCAACCAACGGCAAAAGTCCTCTGCCTGACCATGCCGTATATTTATTACTGGATGTCGACCTTCACTTCGAATCAACTCCCAACTCCAAACCCAATCTGTAGCAGCTGTGAATCGTTCAAATTGCTCCGCGGTTATCGGCATCGTACCTATCGCAAAAGGCTCAAGCATTTGCTGGTAGTGCATTGGCGCCTCATCAGCTCGATGACCAAACTCATGCTCTGCTGAGCCCATTTCAAAAACACCCGCGGGTATAACCGTTAGCTCAGGACCCTTTGAGCCATCCTGGAGTCGATCACAAAACTGCACATCCATCGAAAATGAAGCCGCAGTTTTTGCTTGAAGCGCCTGTCGCGCAACGACCGACAAGTCGGGAATGAAGGACAGTGTTCTGCTGCCTGATTTTTCGGGGTACTGCATGGGAATGAGGGGATTCAATATCGGTAAGGCATTATCGCTAATTAATGGCCTCATTGGATGACTAAAAACAGGCTATCGCTGATAAAGATCAACTCAACGTCCAGATTATTGGATGCTATTTGTTAAGATCGCCACTTCAAGAAACTCACGGATTATCATGGATACACTACCCCCTTGCCCTCAATGCCAATCTGAATTTACTTATCAAGATGGCGAAATGATGATCTGCCCTGAATGCGCACACGAATGGTCACCAAGCGATGGCGATGAAACAAGCAATGAACTTGTCGTACGTGATACCAACGGTAACTTATTACAAGATGGCGATACGGTCGTGGTCATCAAAGACCTGAATGTAAAAGGCAGCTCTAGCAGTATCAAGATAGGCACTAAGGTGAAGAATATTCGCCTCGTTGATAGTGATCACAATATTGACTGCAAAATCCCAGGCGTTGGCGCGATGGGACTTAAATCAGAGTTTGTGAAAAAGGCTTAAGCCAGACCTAATGGGTTATTGGGATCAACATCATCCATAAACGGCAGCTTTCTGTCGTTATTGGTGACTTGATAGACCAAGCCCATCCAATTACCAACAATTGCTTCACCCGTATCGTGCCAGGTGTTATCCAGTGTTGGCGTGAGCAAATGCTCCGGAAAGTTCGGTAATGGTGATTGTTGTGCCTTAGCAAGCTTCAAATCTGCAATATATTCACGCACCAAGGCTTTTTCTTGTTCACCAAAATAATTCGCAATGAACGGCGGGAACTGCGCGAGATCACCGGCAGCATATCGCGCAACCTCACGTTTAAATTCCTTGAGTAACGAAACTGTGTCGTATTCTGGATGACCTTGGAAGAACACAAAACGGAAGCCGTCCTGACTTGTTGCCAAGTGCACACCGACTTCGTCACTTTCAACCAAGACGCGTAGCTTTGCCGAATCAAATTGATCTCGATCTACTGCATTCCAACGTGAGTGAGGCACATCAAATCGCGTATTCACATCAGAGATGAGTGGATGCGCTTGATCGACAACACGGTGCGGATACACACCCCAAACCTTGGCGGCTTGAGGTCGACGTTTTTGCCCATAGCGGAACTCAAGAACCGCATGCGAAGCCAAGCATGAGCACAAGGTTGAAGTCACATTCTCATAAGCCCAATCGACAACCTCTTTCAGTGGTTCCCAAAAAGGCTGATTCGACAAGTCAGATCCGACCACGTTAGCGCCCGTGATAATCAAGGCATCTAAACCTTGCTCACGAATCTGATCAAAGGTTTCGTAGTACTGCTCAATATAAGCTCGCGCCTCCTCATCTCGTGGTAATGATGGCAAGGTAAAGGGGTGCACATAAAACTGGGCAATCGGATTGCTTTCACCGACCAAACGGAAGAACTGCCGCTCAGTCGCTTCTAGCGCTTTATCCGGCATCATGTTCAATAACCCGATGTGCAACTCACGAATATCCTGATTCTTTGCGCGCTCTGGCGTAAGCACAGCAACACCCTCGCCTCTAAGACGATCAAATGAGGGTAAGTTGTTATGTGCGACAATCGGCAAAATTCAATCCTTAGGCTATGACTGACGAGCAATCGCAGTTTCGATTAACGCCAAAAAGTCCGCTTCATTCTTTACAGCAGACACCTCTTGTGAGGTTACTGTGTAGCCACGCTTAGCGATCTCTTCGTAACGAGGCACACGCGAATGGAATAAGCGTGGAAATACCCAGCGAGTAAATTCATCAGGATCCATTTGAGCAGCAAACTCCAAGTTATTCTCAGCGAGATAGATATCTAACTGCTCAAGCAAAAACTCAGGTCGATAATACAAAGGCTTTGGTGCGCTTTGCGCACGACTGATCAACTTCTGCTCTTCTTCCTCGTTAGTCACTTGGATATACAAAATCAAGGTGTTCTCATCGATAACATCCATGACCGCAGGATCATCTAGCTCACACAGAGAGCCACCCACATCGTTAACAAAATGTTTGTAGCCATAAATGTTCTGCGCTTTCTCAATAAAGCCAGGCACATCATGCATCGCGGCAATCTCAGCTTGACGGTATAAATCTTGGCGACGTTGGAAATCTTCCAACTCAACTCCTCCGAGCGTCGGATTACCTAACTTGCCAACAAACGACAATACCGGACCCAAATCTGAGACCTTGATGTTATTGCGAATATAAATCCAATCGTTACGCAGAAGCTCATTCAAGAAAGGCACTTCCATCGCCTTACTTTTGATCATGTCGAGAATGGCTTCATCGAGATAACGCGTGCCAATTCGATAATCACCTGAGTAATGGAACCATTGCGACGAGCGCAGCATGCTAGAGATGTAGGTTTTACCCACACCTGACATGCCTACGAGGGTGACCTTTTTATGTTCCCACTGGCGAAACTGTTCGACCGATAACTTCACAATGACTCCCGAGTCATACTGATTTCAGGACCATTATCAAGCAGGCAGGCTTACAGACTCAACCATCAATCGAATTAAAACGGCGATAAAGACTCGATTGACAGCGACTCGTGAGTGAAAGGATGCTCAAATCGTAATGACTGAGCATGAAGATAAAGTCGAGATTGCCCATCAACCCATTCATCAGGTGCGTATAACTCATCACCCAAGATAGGATGACCTATCGACGCCATGTGAACTCTTAACTGATGACTGCGACCCGTCTTTGGATGCAAGCAGACGCGACTCACATTATCCTTCTCTGAATATTCGAGTCGCTCATAATGGGTAAAAGCAGACTTACCTATCTCATGATTCACCATTTGACGTGGGCGATTCGGCCAGTCAGTGATCAGCGGTAAATCAATGTCACCCGCAAGTGGGCATTCACCCGCAACTCGAGCGATATAGGCTTTCTCAACCCCGCGATATTCAAATCGCTTTCCCATCGCAGCTTGAGCTTCTAATGAACGTGCCATCAGCAAAACGCCCGATGTCGACATATCCAAACGATGTACAATCAATGCCTCTGGATGCTCAACATTGACACGAGATGCCATGCAATCAGCCTTTTCAGGACCACGACCAGGCACAGACAACAGTCCCGCCGGTTTGTTCACCGCCAAGTAATAAGCATCTTGATAAATAACATCCAACCCGTGATGGACTGGTGGTTCATAGCGCATAAAAAAGTCAGCTAACGAAAGTCGCTGAGCACTATATCCATGAAACGGTTAACTGACTACCTTCATCCATTGAATCCCAATGCGCCTTGATTGACTCAATTTTTTCTCGGATACCCATAAACACATCAACCATATTAGGATCGAAATGAGAACCCGCGTTTTCTTTTAGATAGTCAAATGCTTTATCTATTGACCACGCCTCTTTATAAGGGCGAACAGTAGTTAATGCATCAAAGGTGTCTGCGATAGCAACAATGCGACCTGCCTCTGGAATTTCGTCACCATGTAATCGATGAGGATAACCTTCGCCATCCCATCGCTCATGGTGAGCCACCGCAACCTGTGCTGCCAGAACAAATAATGGCGCCTCACTTCGCGACAAAATACTCTCACCAATCACCGTATGAGAGCGCATCACAACCCATTGCTCATCAGTTAACTTGTTTTCTGAGAGCAAAATCTCATCCGGTATGCCAATCTTGCCCACATCATGTAATGGCGCCGCCTTCTCAAGTAAGCGGACGGCACCCGTCGGCCAACCTAAACCTTGTGCCAAAGCAGCAGAGTAAGCCGCCATGCGCTGCATATGTGAGGCCGTGGATTCGTCTTTGTAGTGGCCAGCCATCGACAGCATCTGAATAGCAGCTGTCTCGGCCTCATCAAGCTCATCCTGGCGGGCAACCAGAAGTTCACGGAAATGTAAATTCTGATCTGCAAGACGAATTTGATTCGCCACACGAGTAAGAACAGTTTCTGGCACAACTGGTTTGGCAATGTAATCCACGCAACCCATCTCAAAGCCCAGAGCTTCGTCCTCAGGACTATTACGAGAAGTTACAAAAATAACTGGAATATCTTTTGTCGCAGCATGCTCACGGAGTTTTTTACGTACATTAAACCCACTTGTATCTGGCATCACCAAATCAAGCAAAATTAAATCAGGCATTTCTCGTAGCGCAACGACGACACCTTGATCACCTGAGGTGGCAGCCAGTACCCGGTAATTAGTTTTAAGCACATTACGGAGGATGGTGATGACCTCGGGAGAGTCATCAATGATAAGAATGGTTTTTTGATCTACGTTTTCCATGGCGCCAGTCTAACGTGAAAGCTGCTGTGTCATTTCATCAGCGAGTCGCGCATTCTTTTGTGTTAGCGCGATGAACTTCAACATCGCCTCTCGCTCATCCTCGAGTTCTTTATTTAAGGTTTCAAGTTGACGATTAGCCTTTGCTAAACGTACTTGGTTATTGACTCGTGCTCTAAGAATCGTTGGCTCAATGGGTTTAGCCACAAAATCGACCGCGCCCATCTGAAGTCCCTGTACTTCATCGCCCGTAGAGTTTTTACCAGTGACAAAAATAACCGGAATATCCTGCAACGCAGCATCTTGTTTCAATGCCGCCAAGACTTCAAAGCCATCCATCTCCGGCATCATCACATCAAGCAATATCATATCGACAGCTTGCGAACGCGCAATCTCAAGACCCTTAGCGCCACTCGTTGCCGCTAGCAGCGTGTATTCGATACTCACTGCAGCACGAATTACTGAAATAATCTCAGGGGAATCATCAATCGCAAGGATTTTAAAGACTTGTGGCTCAACCATTTATAGAAAACCTTCCATGTGTTGGCACAGTGATTGCGCCTGATCAAAATCATACTGCTCGATACATCGACCCACATCCTCAAGCGAGGATCGCTGAGTTTCACTTAATGAGGATGCTAATAGCATTTCAATAGTGTCTTCAGCAGCGGTATCAAAATGCTTAAGTTGCTCATTCAACTTCACCAAAAGCTCCTTTTGGTTTCCTGCAGCATTTTGCTTCGCATTTATCGACACCTGACTAATTTCATTTAGTGCCGCATTTAATAAACTTTTCATTTCTTCAGCATGCATAACTGAACCAAGATTTCCTGAGCGCATCTCAGCCTCTGAGATCTTTGCCAACTCAAACAACTGAATAGCGCCAATCGAGCCTGAACTACTTTTCAACGTATGAATAAAACGAATTGCATCATCATGCCGCGCTTCAGATAAGGCCAACAAAGCGTGATCAACAGCCTCTTTTTGATTTGTTGCAAAGCGCTTTAATAGTTTTACGTAAATTGATAAAGAACCACCAATGCGATTCAGACCGTCATGCGTGTCAATATAAGTAAACGAAGCCAAGGTTTGCATTAATGCTTCATCAACCTCCTCATCTTGCTCTATTAACGTTGGGGTCACTGCCATCGGCACTCGAGGCGTAATCCATTTAGCCATCGTAGCGATAAGTTGAGTCGCCTCGATAGGCTTAGCGATAAAGCCATTCATGCCCACATCCATCGCATGCTGGATATCCGCTCGAGTGACATTAGCTGTCAACGCCAAGATAGGAAGCTCATTATTTGAGAGTCTTCTGCGAATCATCGTGGTCGCGGTATAGCCATCCATCACCGGCATCTGGCAGTCCATCAACACACCGTCATAAATCTTTTTCTTAACCGCGATAACCGCTTCTTCACCATTTTCAGCCACATCTACATTGATGCCATATTTCTTCAGCAGTTCGACAGCGACCTCTTGGTTAAACTCATTGTCTTCAACCAATAAGATGTTCGCGCCCGCAAGATGCGCAGCGTTCGCTGCATAACTTTCCGTATCAAGGGAATGCGAAGAAACATCGGATTGCGCTTCTTGAAAATCAAGCTCAACCGAGAACACACTTCCTTTTCCTGGCTGACTTTTTATCGTGACATCACCATCCATCAACTCAGCAAAGCGTTTTGTGATCATCAGCCCCAGGCCCGTACCGCCATATTGGCGCGTAGTTGATGTGTCCGCTTGGGAATAGGCACTAAATAATCGCGCTTGCTGCTCTTCACTCATGCCGATACCCGTATCACTGACCGATACCCGTAAACGACAGCCATTTTTAGTTAAAGTCTTGAGTGAGACATCAATAGCCACTTCACCTTAAGAAGTGAACTTAATGGCGTTACTCGCCAAGTTAATCAAAATCTGGCTAAAGCGAAGCGAATCACCACGTAGGCACTTAGGCACTTAGGCACACCATCCGCCACTCGAACAAAAAACTTCAGGCCCTTCTCATCAGCACGGTAATGCAGGATGTTTTGTACATCCTCAAATACTCGAGAAAGCGCAAAGTCGCTGACTTCTAGCTCTAATTTGCCCGCCTCTATTTTTGACAAATCTAATATGTCATTGAGTAATGCCAGCAAGGCTTCACCCGAACGGTTAACTTTAAAAATATAATTACGCTGCTGGTCGGTTAGCTCGGTTTTCAATGCCAGATGCGACATACCGATGATGGCATTCATTGGTGTGCGAATCTCATGGCTCATATTCGCCAAAAAGTCTGATTTGGCACGGTTGGCTTGATTGGCTTCTTCAATCGCTGCTTTCAGCTCTTGCTCAAAACGTTGCTTTTCTTTTATCAGTGCTTGAATAGTCTCAACCCAGAAGACCGGGTTATCAGACGACTCCTTAACTTCCTCAAGCTCAAGGTTTTTACGAATAGTCGATGCCAATGCAGCAAGATCTTTAATAACTCGATCTTTTTGGTCGAACTCTTGGCGAAGTTTTACATTCGCTTCATAAAGCTCAAGACTTTTGTTTTCAAGTAAGGATTCTGCTTGCTTTCGAGCAGCTCTTTCACGAGCTAAACGTCTTTCGTAAAGCTCTTCGGTCTGCTTTCTTGCGGCCTTTTCTTGCAAAAGACGGTCTTCCTGAGTGGTGTCACCCATAGGTTAAGCAACTCGCTTAATTAAAAACTCTGAAATAAACAGATCCTCCACAATGGCGTCTTTACGCGACATTTCAATTGTTTCGCCGAAGTGTTCACTGCAACCCTTAATCAAACCCTCGGCAACATCATTGAATGGACGGCTAGAGCGATAGGTCATCTTCAGGGTGTCCGGCATCACACGCTCGGTTGCAAAGTTAGGTAGCTCAGCATCTGGGTATAATTTTTTAACCTCGACGTGAACATGATTATCAACGGTTTCTAAAAAGCTAAATAAGCCATCAACTTTTTCAAAAAACATAGGGTATTGAATAACGAATCGACCGGCCAAGTGCTGACCAAAGGCCTTCACCAAATCAACCACTGGCATATCGACCTTTTCACTTAGCAAGGTCACAAGGGTCAAAATCTCAGTATGGTCATAGGTGCCAACAGATGTATAGATACCTTTAGATGGTAGCTCCGCCTCTTCCATTAACTCATCCATCAATTCAGGTGAGAATGTCGCTTCAACCATTTCGACAAGTTCGGTAAAGATGATTCCTTTCATAATAAAACCCTAGTTTAATAAACAACTTTGTGCTGCTGAGACAACAACACTAGAACAAATTTCGGGTTTTATCGGTTTGAAATGGAATAGCTTTAAAACAAAAATCAAGGAATTCTGCTTGCGAAAAATGATAATAAGTAATTGATTTAATTAGTTTATTTATCACTCTTTGCTAACATACTGTTTTATATGGATTTATTTTATCGTCTATTAAAAAGTTTTATAAATCAATAGGTTTACATCTTTGAACAAATACTTACAATTTATATCCCTGCGCTTAAAGTTGTATCCAGCGTTTTAAACAAAACACTCTTTTAGGACACAACAGATGGGACATCTTGAAACGAACAAGTTGGTGGTGCTAGCTCGCTCAGATGACTTTGCCGATAAGCTCACTAAGATTTTTGAAGACAATAAAAGAAAACAACAATCTGTGAAAAAAGCCTGGCAGCAAGATAACGTTTCAACCTTTGAAGCGTATCGTAAAAGCTGAACAGAACACCAAAGGACTTTGAAACCGAGCACAAATGCTCGGTTTTTTTATGCGCGCATCCTGACTACTATTAAAGTGTTTTTTGATACAGGCGCATCACCATGTCAGCACTGAATGTTTTAGATCAACCACTGCAACTCTGTAGTGAGTCACCTCTCACTGGTTTCTACCGTAATGGTTATTGCCAAACCGAATCAGTAGATCGCGGACAACACACTGTATGTGCTGTTGTTGATAATGCTTTCCTGCAATACACCCTAGACCAAGGGAATGATTTATTGACACCCCGCCCCGCACTAGGCTTTCCAGGATTAAAACCGGGAGATCATTGGTGCTTGTGTGCGGCTCGATGGAAAGAAGCTCATCAAGAAGGTCGTGCGCCTAAAATCGTGTTGGCGGCAACACATAAACAGGCACTCGATATCGTCGACCTCGACACCTTGTTGATGTACGCAGTCGATTTACCGAAAAATGCTTAACGCATCTTCCAGCCTAATGTTTCATTAGCGCGCAACGGAGTAACGCCCGAAGCGTGATCTGCCGACACCGTATGTTCTTCTTTAACCAAAGTGATCGTGTCGGTATTGCGAGGCAGACCATAAAAGTCCGGACCAAAGTGACTAGCAAAAGCTTCCAATTTGTCTAGTGCATTGGCCTTCTCGAATGCTTCTGTATAAAACTCGATCGCTGCATGGGCGGAATAGATACCTGCGCAACCACAAGAGGCCTCTTTGGCGCCCGTGACATGAGGTGCACTATCAGTACCTAGAAAAAACTTTTTGTTACCGCTAGTGGCTGCTGCAACCAAAGCTTCACGATGATTTTCACGCTTAAGAATCGGTAAACAATAGTAATGCGGACGAATACCACCCTGGAACATCGCATTACGGTTATAGAGCAAATGCTGTGGCGTCAATGTCGCACCGATATGATCTGGTGCACTTGTCACAAACTCAGCAGCCTGCTGGGTAGTGATGTGTTCTAGCACGATACGCAGCGATGGCATCTTGTCGACCAGAGGCTTTAGGATTGACTCGATAAACACTGCTTCACGATCAAACATATCGATATCTGCGCTCGTTACCTCTCCATGCAGCAATAAAGGCAAGCCTACCGATTCCATCGCCTCAAGTGCATCGGTCACTTTAAGAATGTCGCTGACACCTGAGTCCGAGTTAGTTGTTGCGCCCGCTGGGTAGTACTTAACCGCTTTAACAAAACCACTTTCTTTCGCCTTAGCGATCTCATCGGGCGTGGTGTTATCCGTCAGATACAACGTCATCAACGGCTCGAATGTCATGCCTTCAGGTAAAGCTGCCATGATGCGATCACGATAAGCACTTGCTTCGGCAACCGTGCGAACTGGCGGCTTAAGATTTGGCATCACAATCGCACGTGCAAACTGACGTGCCGTATCGGGAAGAACCGCTTTCAGCATATCGCCATCGCGTAGGTGCAAATGCCAGTCGTCAGGGCGAGTTATTGTCAGTTCTTGCATGTAAATTGGCCTCGGTTGCCGCTGAAAAGCTCAGTAGGAAATCAATTGGCGTATTTTACACCACAGTGCAACGCTGCAGAGCTCCAACAATCAATGCAATTTAATCGATGGGTCTACTGTGCGTCGAAGTAATTGGGCCAGCGTTAATAAACCGGTCCTCATCAAACCATGCAGTGCGAATTGATGCATTTTGTAGAGTGATAAATAGACCAAGCGAGCAAAAAATCCGGTGACCTTGACGCTACCCGTCAGATCACTCATCAAGCTACCAACCGTACTGTAACGACCCAAGGTAATCAGTGAGCCAAAATCACGATAAACGTACTCACCGATCTCTGTATTACCGCGAAGACGACGGCATATCGCTCGGGCAACAAAGCTTGCTTGCTGGTGAGCAGCTTGTGCACGTGGCGGCACCGACATGCCCTTTTCATCAACCGGAAAAGCGGTACAATCCCCTATCGCAAAAATATTGTCATCTGACTCACTGAGCAGATTCTTTTTCACTTTTATCTGATTGATGCGATTAACTTCAAGCCCCAAGGCACTTAAAAATTCTGGTGCTTTAATCCCTGCTGCCCAGACAGAAATTACTGCCGGAATCACTTTGTCATTATTGATCTCGATGCCCGCTGGACTGACTTTAGTCACTTTTGCTTGGCTGATTACATCAATGCCTAACTTAGCTAACTCGCGAGTGACTTGCGCTGAGATATGTTCCGGCAACATTGGTAACACGCGAGTACCCGCATCAATCACGCTGATACGAATATCTGAATCAGGATTCACGACATCTAAACCATACTGTGTCAGCTGACGCGTAACCTGGTGTAACTGCGCTGCTAGCTCAACGCCAGTTGCTCCTCCACCAACAATGGCCACATCGAGCTGACCCGCCTCGACCTTGCGTTGCTGTGTGTTCACGCGAATCAGTGTTTCCAAAAGCTTTTTCTGAAAGCCCACCGCCTGCGCTTTGGTATCGAGGAATAAGCAATAGTCTTTTACCCCAGGGATACCAAAATCATTTCCCACGCTACCCACCGATAGCACGAGCGTGTCGTATTGAAACTCACGTTCGGGGATGATCATTTCGCCCAATTCGTTATGCACCGGCGCTAGATGGATTTTTTTTGCCACACGATCAAGGCCATCCATCGTACCAAGGCGGAACTGAAACCCGTGCCAACTCGCCTGTGCCAAATACTCCAAAGCATGATCTGCTGGATCAGACGCACCCGAGGCCACCTGATGCAGCAAGGGCTTCCAAATATGCGTTCGTGTTGAATCGATCAGAGTGATACGCGCGCGACCTTTTTTACCTAGCTTGTTACCAAGCTTTGTCGCGAGCTCAAGACCGCCGGCACCACCGCCAACAATGACAATATCGGGAATCGAAGAAACTGTTTGTGAAGATTCCATCAGCGGTATCCAAATCGTAAGGAGAACGATAACGCTAAATTACGCCTAAATTACCGGTGTCACCATGAGATAACTCAATAAGCTTTGAAAAACCATGGCCGAAAAACAAAAAAGCCACCGCGAGGGTGGCTTTTTATGCGTCTGTTGAGCGAAGAATCAATCATCACCCTCTTCATCAGCATCGTCACCATCATCCATTTCGATGCTTTCAACCACGCGACCGACAAAATCAAACATCACCAGGTTTTTACCAAACTTACCTTCGTTGGCTTTCATGCCTTCTTCTAAGGTCATCGACGAGTATGCGTAGTGCAATGGCTCGTCTTCTTCGATCTGGTCTTCCATGAGATAAACCTCACGCTCATCCTCGAACCAATCTTCCATCAAAAACTTCTTAGGCTCTGCCAGCTTTGTAAAGACCACCTCACGTAGGCTCATATCCAACGTGAATTTATCGCCAGTTTTCAATTCTGAAATCGTGATTACACCATCTTCCATTTGTACTTCCTCATCAACAAGCTGCGCTCATATACTGCGCTAGCAACAGTTTGTCAGCGGCTCGCCCGCTGGACCTCAAATTTGGTCGATCATCATACTGGGAAGTGCCTGCCTTGACGAGTACAGCGGAAAATCAACCTACGTTAAGATACTTCAATCGATTATTATGAGGTTGAACATGAACAATCGCAGCGACCAATTTCAGGAATGGCAACTCGAAAAGATCTTTGCCGATCACAAACTCAGCGCACTACTGATCGGGGCTACTCGTGAAAAAGCCTTTTACTGCTTTTTGGACCAAATCGAAAAAGAGTCCAATAGCTACGATCTCTACAGCGACTATTACAGCGAAGGTGAAATGCCCGATGTCCGCTTGGAAGTCACCGTTAACACCTCAAATGATGCCCTCAGTTTAATGGCTAGCTACCACCGCGTAGGTAGTCACGAGTTGATTGCGGCTTTCGATGCCGACACCATCAAACAACAAAACGTCCTCTCTGCCCTGCTCGACACCACCCAATCTGATCTCAGCAGTCACCCAGAGTTCGGTAAAATGAAAGCACGCTTGGATCAACTCGGTCAGGCCCTCTCGGCGTAAAGCTCAACAATTCACTTCCTAATCTCTTCAATTAAGGGCTAGGTTAAAACCGAGCAACCCTTTAAAATAAATCCATAGTTAACAAATTGGAGTGGCAGACCGATGGGTCGCGCATATCAAAACCGCAAAGCCTCAATGGCAAAAACATCAGATCAGAACGCAAAGATTTACAGCAGCTTTAGCCGTGAAATTTACATGGTGGCTAAATCTGGCGGCCCTGACCCTGATGGTAATCTTGCGCTGCGCTCCCTTCTTGACCGCGCCAAAAAAGCTCAGGTCCCTAGCCACGTCATCGAAAAAGCGATCGACAAAGCTAAAGGTGGTGGCGGTGAAGATTATGCACCAGCGCGTTATGAAGGCTATGGTCCAGGTGGATCACTTGCCATCATCGAGTGCTTAACCGACAACCCGAATCGCACCTTCGGTGACGTGCGAACAGCCTTCACAAAAACTAAATGTAAAATTGGTACTCAAGGCAGTGTTACACACATGTTCGAACACTTAGCCGTGTTTACTTTTAAAGGCGAAGACGAAGATGCTGCCCTAGAAGCACTAATCGACGCCGATGTCGATGTATCTGATATCGAAAGTGAAGATGGCGAGCTAACCGCCTTCTGCGCACCAACCGACTTTTTGAAAACCAAAACCGCACTTACAGCTATGGGTGTTACCGAGTTTGAAGTAGAAGAAATCCAATGGATCCCAATGTCTTACACACAACTCAGTGCTGACGATATGGAGCAGTTCGAAAAGTTTATTGGCATTCTCGAAGATTTAGACGACGTACAAAATATTTATCACAACGTTGAGCTGTAGTTTGTTTTTCAACTCCAAACCCACTACCAAATATCGAATACTTTTCGAACTAATTTCTGGACATTGTTGACACAAAGGCTTTTTGCGCTAAAACCTTCGCATCTATACTAATACCTGTCTCTAAGCACAGATACATTCTGAGCTACTGGAAGTTAGAGGCCTTTTAGCCATCTCATCGATGGCTATTTTTATTTAAAGAGGTGTCAGATGAGTGCAACTGAGTTCGAAACGTTGAGTCCCAAGCAAAAACAAGAACAAATAGACTTATTAGAAAAAGCAACGCAACGCTCCGTGCCTTGTAGAGGTTGCCTAGACACTTGTAGCAATAGGGACAAATGCCTTGGCTACCCTTGGCGAAATCTCGATACATAAGATGTCAGACAAAAAATAAGGGCCTAGCAATTTCTTGCTAAGTCCTTTTACTGTATGGCGCGCCCGGCACGATTCGAACGTGCGACCGCCTGGTTCGTAGTTCCAACTACCAAACCTAACTTATTGTATTAATTGGCATTTCTGCCGTTGCATTTATCTAACTTTGCAGTACTAATCAGAACTACACCTCACTGAGTCCGACAAAACTCAGGCAACATTTAACATTCCAGCATCTTCAATAAAGTCGATTACCTTATCCAAGCCAACGCCTTCTTTAAGATTACTAAAAACGTAAGGGCGACCCTGACGCATTCGTTTTGTGTCTTCTTCCATGACTTCTAATGATGCGCCAACATACGGTGCTAAATCGATCTTATTAATGACAAGAAGATCAGAGCGAGTAATACCAGGACCACCCTTTCTTGGGATCTTCTCCCCCTCAGCAACATCAATCACATAGATCATAAGATCCGCAAGCTCTGGGCTAAATGTCGCTGATAAGTTATCACCACCACTTTCAATAAAGACAATTTCCAATCCAGGGAAACGATTTTGAAGCTCTGCGACTGCCGCTAAATTCATTGAGGCATCTTCACGAATAGCGGTATGTGGGCAACCACCCGTTTCAACACCAATAATGCGATCTTCTGAAAGTGCTTCAGCTCTGGTTAAAATCTTTGCATCTTCTTGCGTATAGATATCGTTAGTAACAACAGCAATGTTGTATCTATCTCGTAAGGTCTTACATAGAACTTCCAATAAGGCTGTTTTACCCGATCCAACCGGGCCACCAACACCAATTCTTAATGCCGCTTTACCATCATTCATTTTTGTGTCCTATGATCTAAATAATCGTGTGTACTGCGTTTCATGTTTTCCGCTGGCGATGCCTAAAGCTGGTGCCGATGCACCAATCTCTTCATCATCGAGTGATAAGCCAAGATCAACAGCATGTGGAATCTTTTCCGCCATCTTTAACTGAATCTGTTGGCCTTGCGTTTGACCAAGAGGGACCAACTTAATTGCAGCAGCCACTTGGTTTTCCAACCAACTCCATGCATAGCCCAAGGCTGCATCGTGCATAGAAATGTTCCAACTGACCGCTGCGAGCGAAAAAGGTGCCAGTTGGGTTGAATTCATTGCCTCAGTCATTTCCTGCTTATAAGGTATGTCCAAGTTAGGTAACAAAGTACTTAACGCTTTTGCTCGGTTCGTCTCTTCTAATCTCAACTCACGGCTTTCACGAGAAGCCAACAGATAGCGACTCCAGTAAGTCAGATTTTCAACATCACCCGATCGAATCGCTTCGTATATACGCTTTAGGATTGGCAATTCAAGATACGTCATACCCTCATCAAGCAAACCGGTTAGCCAGTCTTCAAGCGCGTCAACATCGCTAACCCAACCACACTCAACCGCATACTCAAGACCTTGAGAGTAGGTAAACCCACCAATGGGCAAACTCGGACTGACCAATTGCATCAGACGCAAATAACCCAAAGAGTCAGTGTTCTGATTAATGCGCATGATGATGAGAGTGACCATGAGAATGGCCATGTGCATGATCGCTACCATGTTCACCATAAGCACCTGGCTCAGGCTCAAATGGCAGCTCCGCAAATGTTAGCGATATCCCTAAACCCATTAACATTTGGTCCAGCACATGATCATGCTGATAGCGCAGTTCATTTGGCAGAACTTGCAATGGGACATGTCGATTCCCTAAATGATAAGCAGCCCTTGTAAGCAAATGAACATCATCTGATTTCACCACAGAGACCTGCTCAGGCGCTGACACTACCTGAACAACAACGCCGTCTTCTGATTCGAGCAAATCGCCATTTCGCATAATGGGGCCGCGATCTAGAAAAACTCCAATTTCAGATCCATCAAACAACTGGGTTTTAAAACGCGCCTTTACACGTTTTTCCAACGTTAATTCCATATGCAGCGATGGCATACCTGTAGATACTCGTTTAATTAGCTTTATCATTTTTAAAAAAGAAAATAACGTTGAGCCATGGGTAATTCGCTAGCTGGCTCACAGGTTAATAACTGACCATCCGCCCGAACCTGATATGTCTGCGAATCGACTTCTATCTCAGGCTGATAATCGTTCAGCAACATGTCTTTCTTTTGAATATTTCGACAGTTTTCGACACGCCCAATCAGTGACTTAAGGCCAAGCTGTCCAGCCACATCATTATCAATGGCTGCTTGAGACATAAAGGTCATACGTGTTGCATGTTTAGCACCCCCTAATGCACCGAACATATAACGGTAATGAACTGGCTGAGGTGTAGGTATCGAAGCATTAGGGTCGCCCATTGGCGCAGCGACAATCATTCCTCCCTTAACAATCAAACTCGGCTTTGTGCCAAAGAATGCCGGATTCCACAGCACTAAATCAGCTAACTTACCCTTTTCTACAGAACCCACCTCATGCGCAATACCGTGAGTAATCGCAGGATTGATGGTGTACTTGGCAATATAACGTTTAGCTCTGAAGTTATCTGATTGGGCATCATCTCCTTCGAGAGATCCGCGTTGTACTTTCATTTTGTGTGCTGTTTGCCACGTGCGTGTGATCACTTCACCGACACGCCCCATTGCCTGAGAATCGGATGCAATCATTGAGAACGCACCAAGGTCATGCAAGATATCTTCAGCAGCTATTGTCTCTCGACGAATACGTGATTCAGCGAATGCCACATCCTCAGCAATCGATGGCGATAAATGATGACAAACCATCAACATGTCTAGATGTTCATCAACCGTATTTACCGTGTAGGGTCGCGTAGGATTAGTTGAAGATGGCAATACATTGGAGAACCCAGCCGCCTTAATAATATCTGGCGCATGACCACCTCCAGCACCTTCAGTATGGTAAGTGTGGATAGTGCGGCCTTTCATCGCATCAATCGTATCTTCGACGAAACCCGACTCATTTAGCGTATCGGTGTGTATGGCCACCTGAACGTCATACTCTTCAGCGACTGTAAGGCAAGTGTCGATTGAAGCCGGGGTTGTTCCCCAGTCTTCATGAAGTTTTAAGCCAATAGCACCTGCCTCTACCTGTTCAGCGATCGGACCTTGTTTTGACGCATTGCCTTTCCCAAGGAAACCTAGATTTACTGGCAAGTCCTCTGCAGCCTCAAGCATCCTATGCATATTCCACGGACCTGGTGTGCAGGTAGTGGCGTTAGTACCTGTCGCAGGTCCAGTACCACCACCTAACATAGTCGTTACACCTGACATCACCGCTTCTTCAACTTGCTGTGGACAGATGAAGTGGATATGCGAATCAATCCCGCCTGCTGTTAGGATTTGACCTTCGCCTGCTATGACTTCTGTTCCTGGACCCACAACGATATCAACATCTGGCTGTACATCTGGATTACCAGCCTTACCTATTGCCGCTATACGTCCCGCCTTGATGCCCACATCTGCCTTGATAATTCCCCAGTAATCAAGAATCAGTGCATTGGTAATCACAACATCCGCAACCTCTGAAGCCATTGCTTGGCTTTGGCCCATGCCATCGCGAATGACTTTCCCCCCTCCGAATTTAACCTCGTCGCCATAAACAGTTAGATCCTTCTCTACACGGATAAATAACGCCGTATCTGCCAATCGGATACGATCCCCCGTGGTAGGTCCATACATCTCTGCGTAAGCTTGTCGTGAAATTTTCATCCGTCTAAGCTCCCCATAACCTCTGCCCTAAAGCCATACACCATACGGTCACCCGCATAACTAACCAATTCGACTTCTCGTGTTTGTCCCGGCTCAAATCGAACAGCAGTGCCGGCAGGAATGTTCAACCTAAACCCCTTTGACTGCATTCGATCAAAAGCTAATGCTGCGTTTGTTTCGTAGAAGTGATAGTGCGAACCCACCTGAATAGGACGATCACCATTGTTAGCCACTGTGACTGTCACTGTCTCTCTACCCTGATTAAGCTCGATGTCACCATCAGCTACTAATAATTCACCTGGTTTCATAGGATCTCCTCAGACAATCGGCTCGTGAACCGTCACAAGTTTTGTGCCATCAGGAAATGTCGCTTCGACTTGTACGTCATGGATCATTTCAGCGATGCCATCCATCACATCATCTCGAGTGAGTAGCGTTCTTCCGTAATCCATCAACTCTGCAACACTTTTACCATCACGAGCACCTTCCATAATTTCTGCGCTTATCAAAGCTATTGCTTCTGGATAATTAAGCTTAAGTCCCCTTTCTTTACGTCTTTCGGCAAGTAAAGCCGCTGTAAAAATGAGTAACTTGTCTTTTTCTCTAGGCGTTAATTCCATTAAAAAATGTCCTTTAGGTATTCCAAATTCTTGGCGGGGTTGCTGCCTTACCGAACGCACCCACACGTAACCATGACCAGATGGAGATAAACACTCTTCTCGCAAAGTCAGTTGAATCACCGAGGTATCTAACCACTAAAAAATCATCGATAACCGTTGCTGAAAAATGATGTTTAACATCGTTTGGCATCAGGTCTCTTACGCCGTCCAGATTGGATTCATCAAACGCATTCATCACAAAGGTTGCCGCCACAGGCATTGATGCCATAAGTGATAATCGATCTTTAGTCGCATCATTGAACCTCATTCGCTCGATGATGACGGGCTTACCCTCTTTCGTAATATTCAAAGATGAATCAACGAAACCCGTGTCAAAAATCTCATAAATGGTGGGACGGCCAAAACATTGGAATTCCCATAAAGCCAGACGGGACGAGGATTCAATATTCACCTTCGTTTCCATCTGCACATTGGCACCAGGAAAATAAATATTCTCCTGCGGAAACCATTCCAAACAGGCATTTTCGAAAAGACTCAATGTCTGGATTTGTTTTGCCACCGCACCGGCACTTCGATAAAACTTCGTTGCTCCTGGTGTTGTCACTAATACTTCAGCCTGGGGAGCAAGCTCAGCCTGAATCGCTAGCGTATCGCCACCTACCACTCCACCCGGAGGATGAAGGACATACACGTGACAGGTACCACCTTCAGGGTAAAAAGGTCGCTGAACAGCTAAAGGACCTCTTCTCTGCCGATGAGATAAAACTGTTTTACCCTCGATCCATTGAAAACCGAGTGACAAGGCAGCTTCCCAGCCAGATGAATGATGAATCAAAGATTCCATCTGTCTAGCGCTTACCTATTCGCTGTTTCAACTTTTCAACGACGGGCATCAAAGCCCATGTCACTGGAATAATGATTAGCGCCCATAACAAATGCTCTGACTGATGCATAGCACCTGATGTCTGACTAACATGCGCGAATGCAGACGCACTAAATACAAGCGATGTAACGAATAAAAATGTCTTCATAGCAATACTCACACTGTTAAATATTTGTGAATTAAATCTTCTGAAAGATCTTGAATAGGACCATTAGCTACCGCCTGTCCACGATCAATCAGGCAAAACGTATCTGCGACACGGCGAGCAAAGGGAAGCTTTTGCTCAACTAACAACACGGTTAACCCAATCTCTTTGTTCAACTTATTAATGATGTCGCCAATATCTGAAACGATATTGGGCTGAATGCCTTCAGTCGGCTCATCTAAGATCAACAATTTCGGATCAGTCACAAGTGCTCTGCCAATAGCCAATTGCTGCTGTTGACCACCTGAGAGATCGCCACCACGGCGATGACGCATTTCTTTCAAAACCGGAAACATGTCGTAGATAAACTCAGGGATACGTTTTGCTTTGTCGGCGCGAGCAGGAAGACCAATCTCGAGATTTTCTTCTACAGTGAGTAAAGGAAATATTTGCCTACCTTGAGGCACATAACCAATACCAATCTCCGCTCGCGTCTCAGCTGAATACTTATTGATCAGTTCACCGTTGTAGATCATTTCACCTGATTTAACTGGAATAAGACCCATGATGGATTTGAGCAACGTAGTCTTACCCACACCATTTCGTCCCATCAAAACCGTGCAACCACCCTCAGGTACCTCAAGATTCAAATCCCATAGGGTATGACTCTCACCGTAGAACTGATTCAGGCTACTGATGGATAAAACGTTATTACTCACCTAGATACACCTCGATCACTTTGGGGTCGTTTTGCACCTCATCCATTGAGCCTTCGGTTAATACTGACCCTTGATGTAGCACGGTAACTTTTGAATTCAGTGCGCGAACAAACTCCATATCGTTCTCAACGACAACAACAGAATGTTGTCCTGCTAATGAAGTTAATAACTCAACTGTTCGGTCCATTTCTTGATGGGTCATACCTGCTGCAGGTTCATCGACTAACAACATCATTGGGTTTTGCATAAGCAGCATCCCAATTTCTAACCATTGCTTTTGCCCATGTGAGAGTAAACCCGCTAAACGATGCTGCTCTTCATGAAGATGAATTGTCTGTAAGACACTCTCAATATGATCTTTCTGCTCGCCACTTAAGGTTGCTCTAAACGCAGACCAAACCGTCTTAGGGCCATCCATTGCAAGCTCAAGGTTCTCGAACACTGTGTGTTGCTCAAACACAGTTGGCTTTTGAAACTTTCGACCGATACCCATTTGGGCAATTTCAGGCTCATCCATTTGCAGTAAGTTGTACTTTTGGCCAAACCAGCAGCTGCCTTTATCCGGTCTTGTCTTACCGGTAATAATGTCCATCATGGTCGTTTTACCCGCACCATTTGGGCCAATTACGCAGCGCAACTCACCGGCATCGACATAGAAATTCAGCTCGTTGATTGCTTTAAATCCATCAAAGCTCACAGAGACATCTTCCATATAAAGGAGGGTCCCTTTACGCAGGTCTAGACCTTCAACTACTTTGGGGGTCATAAAATCGAATACACGATCTCGCCTAATAAGTGGCTGACTCATAACTCAGCCTCCTTTCTTTTACGGAAGATGCCGACAACACCGCGAGGCAGCAGCAAGGTTACAAAGACAAATAAGGCACCGAGTGCAAAGAGCCAAAACTCAGGGAATGCTGCTGTGAAATACGTTTTGGCATAGTTGACGCCTAATGCACCTAACACAGCGCCATAGAGTGTTGCTCGACCACCCATGGCGACCCAAACAACCACTTCAATGGAATTTAATGGTTGGAACTCACTTGGGTTGATAATGCCCACTTGTGGCACGTACAAAGCACCCGCAATACCTGCCAAGACAGCTGAGAACGTAAAGATCGCTAGCTTGACTCGATCTACTCGGTAGCCAATAAAACGGGTCCGATCCTCTGAGTCACGAATGGCTACTGCCACACGTCCTAACCGTGACTTAACAATGGCACGGCATGACAAATAACCGATTGCTAATGCAATGCCTGATGCCACAAAGAGTCCGACTCGAGTTGCATCATCCTGAAGACTAAAGCCAAGGATATCTTTGAAGTCGGTTAAGCCATTGTTTCCCCCAAAACCCATTTCGTTTCTGAAAAAGGCCAACATCAAGGCATATGTCAGCGCTTGCGTAATAATTGAGAGATAGACACCGGTCACTCTCGAGCGAAAAGCAAACCAACCAAAGACAAAGGCAAGCAACCCAGGAGCAACCATGATCATCAATGCTGCGAACCAGAAGTGATCAAAGCCCTGCCAGAACCAAGGCAGCTCGGTCCAGTTTAGAAACACCATAAAGTCAGGCAACTCGGCATTGCCGTACACACCTCGATCGCCAATCTGACGCATGAGGTACATACCCATGGCATAGCCACCCAGAGCAAAAAATGCTGCATGCCCTAAGCTCAAAATACCGAGGTAGCCCCAGACCAAATCCACTGCAACTGCTAGCAATGCATAGGTCAAATACTTACCTAGCAGAGTCACTGTGTAGGTTGAGATATAGAAAGGACTGCTTTCCGGTAATGAATGCATCATAGGCACAGCAACCAGAAGCGCAATGAGCACTGCTAGAAAGAGCTGGCCGCCACGGTCATTCTGAAGAATACGAAGTAACCCCATCTTAATTTTCCACCGCACGACCTTTCTGAGGGAATAACCCTCGAGGCTTTTTCTGAATAAAGAGAATGACAAACACCAACACAAGGATCTTGGCCATTACTGCACCCGCCCATGGCTCCATGAACTTATTTGCAATACCTAAACCCAGTCCACTGATTAGCGTGCCCCATAAATTTCCAACTCCTCCAAACACAACGACCATGAAGCTATCCACGATATAAGCCTGACCAAGATTGGGGCCTACATTGGTTAGCTGTGACAAAGCAACACCTGCAACACCCGCAATGCCTGCGCCAAGACCGAAGGTCAACGCGTCAACGCGAGATGAGCGGACACCCATTGCACGAGCCATTGCGCGATTTTGAGACACTGCTCTCACCTGAAGACCCAAACGTGTCTTCTTCAGCACAAAGAACAAAACAGCAAACACCAACAGACAAAACGCAATGATGTAGAGACGGTTGTAGGTCAGTGAAAAAACACTATTTATCTCCAACAATCCGCTCATAAACTCTGGATTTGCCACCGGCACGTTTTGTGGAGAGATCAGCGTTCTCACTAATTGCTGAAGAATCAGGCTAATACCAAAGGTAGCCAACAAAGTTTCTAAAGGGCGACCATATAAGAAGCGAATCACACCTCGCTCAATGGCAATACCCACGAGACCTGAAACAACAAAGGCGCCAGGGATCGCTAATGCTAAAGATAGCCCTGGCATCGACGGCATGACCAACTGAATCAGATAGGTGGTGTAAGCCCCCAGCATAATAAGTTCGCCGTGCGCCATATTGATCACACCCATCACACCAAAGGTGATGGCAAGCCCAATTGCCGCCAAGACAAGGACAGTTCCCGCACTGATACCAAAAAACAAGGTTTCTAAATGACCAAACAGTGTGATTCGATCATCGATTTTAATCAGCGCTTTTTCAGCTGCCTTTTTTACCGGCACTGAAGTTGATGTACCCACTAGAGCCTTTAATTTATTTCTCACTGCAGGCTCTAAGCTCTCTTTAACAGCGTCAATGGCTTTCAGTTGAACACCAGGATCGTCATCACTTAATTTAGATAACGAAATACTTAACTGCATTGCCGCCTTAACTGCTTCGTCGCTCTCTGTTTTAACCAGTGGCTCTAAAATGGCCTGATGGCTTACATCAGGATTTGCAAGCATTGTATTAACCGCCATCAAGCGGCTTTCAGGATCAGTGTTTGTTAAGTCTTGTAGCGCTAATAAATCACGAATAAAGCTACGAAGACTGTTATTGATTGAGAATTTCTTTAACTTTCTTTTTGAAAATTCACCCACCATCTCACCAGTGAGTACATCAGTCGCAAGGTATTTACGATTTTTCTTTTCAACAAAAACAACAGCGTTAGTTTTTTTAACTAACATAACATCGCCTTCTAATACGCCAGCGACGATCTTTTGGGCATTCTCTAACCCACTGTTCAAAATAGTCTTAAGGGCTGCTTCTTTTGCGACAAAGTCACGACCTGCCATGACCTCAAATACTGACTTAAGCTCTGACTCATCGACCAATTGATTCGCTTTAACCGTTGCATTAAGCGAAAACAGAGCCGCCATTAAGATAATAAAAATACGCACAATTTCACCTTTCTGATTTAAGAAACCCCCTCAAATTGAGGGGGTCACTCAAGAACTAACGATGTTTTTTACTTACTCGTAGTTCTGGCCTGAGCACTTAGCTGTCTTTACGTTGTAGTTACCGCAAGACAGTGGCGCACGCCAATCAGAGATCAAATCTTTAGAGCCTGGCAAGAAGTCAGACCATGCATCACCTGCAACTAGACCTGGAGTCTGGCTAACGATTTGGAATTGACCATCATCTTGGATTTCACCAATCAAAACAGGCTTGGTGATGTGATGATTAGGCATCATTGCTGAGACACCACCAGAAAGGTTTGGTGTTGTTACACCGATGATTGATTCTGATACAGCTTCAGAGTCGGTAGTACCCGCCTTCTTAACCGCTTCAACCCACATATTGAAACCAACATAATGTGCTTCCATTGGATCATTTGTTACGCGGTCTTCATTTTTAATGAACTTCTGCCACGCTTCGATGAACGCATCATTCTCTGGCGCATCAACACTCATAAAGTAATTCCACGCCGCCAAATGACCTACCAATGGCTTGGTATCAATACCTGAAAGCTCTTCCTCTCCAACTGAGAAAGCTACAACTGGAATATCTTCAGCTGATACGCCTTGGTTACCTAACTCCTTATAGAAGGGAACGTTAGCATCACCATTGATTGTTGAAACAACAGCTGTCTTCTTACCTGCGGCACCAAACTTCTTGATATCCGAAACAATTGACTGCCAATCAGAATGACCGAATGGGGTGTAATTGATCATGATGTCGCTTGCAGGAACACCTTTGTCTTTTAGGTATGCCTCAAGGATCTTATTAGTGGTACGTGGATAGACATAATCAGTACCTGCTAGAACCCAACGCTTTACACCCTGGTCCATTAAGTAATCCACAGCTGGGATAGCCTGTTGGTTAGGCGCAGCACCGGTGTAATACACATATTTCGATGATTCTTCACCTTCATACTGCACGGGGTAGAACAATGGCACCTTTAGTTCTTCCACAACTGGAAGCACTGACTTTCGAGATACTGATGTCCAACAACCGAAGATCGCATCAACACCATCTTTAGTAATTAACTCACGAGTTTTCTCAGCGAATAATGGCCAATTCGAGGCGGGGTCAACGACAACTGGCTCAAGTTTTTTACCAAGTAGACCACCTTTTTTGTTCTGCTCTTCGATGAGCATCAACATCGTGTCTTTCAAGGTCGTTTCGGAAATCGCCATCGTTCCGGACAGTGAATGCAAGATACCCACTTTGATAGTGTCGGCTGCTTGCGCGACTGAACCGATGGTAATTGCAGAAGTTGCTGCTACAGCTATAGCAAGCTTCTTCATCTGGCTCTTAAATTTCATGTGATTGGTCTCCTAGTAAGTTACAACTGCGGAACATTCCGCTACCAAGCACATGGTGTAAAGCAATACCTGTGCCAAAAAAATAAACTTAATGGAAATCAAGGTACTTATATGACCTATGGCTGACATGAATCACTCAGTAAAAACCTTAATGCACCAACATAATCTACATGCACTGCATGTACGCACCAAAAGTGTGCTCTAAATAAAAAGGCTTAATGAGGTTTCATTCCATATTTGAAATGCAGTCATATATGTCATTGGTTCATTGCAAAAAAATGCCAGGGCGAACCCTGGCGAATATTCAATCAACTTAGGAGGATGAAGAATCTTTGGAGGAAAGCTGCTCTGTGGGCTTGGCTTTAAGCGTTTGAATAAGCTTGAGTTGGGATGGCGTATTGCCCTTTGGCGTTTTCTCTTTGTCACAGGGCGTTAAATCTAAATCAGCTAAACACAGCGTTGTCATTGGTTCACCTCACATCACATACGTTTTAATTTTCTCGACCGGTTTCGCAAAAACTAGATACCGCAGCGGCCCACCTGCAGCGATGGCATCGAAGGGATAACAGGTCACTAAGATCAAGCCATCTGAGAATGCTTCAGGGCTAATCTTGTTCTTCGTGGCATCAATAATGTCGCTCGCAACAACGCGATACTCCACATCACCTTGTGCGGTTTGCAGAATGATCGGATCGTTCTGGCCCACCTCTTTTAAGAAGGCGAAATGCGTATCGCGATGAGCACTGATGACAGTGGCTGAGCCACCCTTCCCGCTTTGCTCATTCCAACCTGGCGCAAAAGCCAGACTGCGTCCGGTATCACCTGAGAGCACTATCTGCTTAACCCCTTGCTCAGGCGCTTGGATTTGCGCAATGGCGTAGTGATCCGCCCAAGGCCAAGGTCGGCGTTTATCACCGGTCAGCTGGTAGTGCTCCCAACTCTCTTCGAGCAAGTACTGCGCCAGTGCAGCTTTTGCAGGCACCCACAGGCTCGTTAGCATCATGATCAATCCAATGATCGCTGCAGCTGCCAGCGCGTAGAGGATGTAAAAACGGCGAGCATTCATACTCGTACCTCTTCATAGCGACGTACGAGAACAAAAAGGAACGCGGAGACTAGGAGTATAAGAACACCCGCCAAAAGGGTTTGCTGATAACCATCAGCGGTTTGAGCCAAAGCAATCTGACTACCTGAAAGATTCTTCATGAAAGTGAAGCGTGTTTCTGGTCGCTCAGAACCTGCGTACTTCAACTCTTTTAATACCAATCCCTCTGGCATTACGCTGGGGATAGGTTTTGTCTTTACTGATTCTTCTACAGGACGAGATGGCGTCTTATCGACAGCTACCAAGCTGGTGTACTTAGTGACCAAGTGATACACAAGACCTAATTCTGTGATCTTCTCTTTCGCCACATCACGCGAGACGCCATGTAAGTAACTACGCTGCCACTCATCGATTGAGCGCTTTGCCCAATCAACGGCAATACCCTTCTCGTTATCCGAGGCTTGAACCTTGACGATCTTCTTCCACTCGACCTGACCTAATCGACCTGTCACCTGAATCTCACCGACTGGCTTATCCATGCGTACTGAGAAGACCAATGGCTCACCAAGATAGAGATCAGGAATGAACTTTGGGCTGATATCGGTAATACCAAGTCCTGTGATCTGCACATTGGTCAGCACGGGCTGACTGATCTTTTTGAACAGCTCAGAGATCGCTTTTTTGCTCTCATCGATACGATCGACAAAGGTGTAGGTACCACGACCGGCAGTAGCAGCCTCTTTCATGAAGAAGCTATTGGGCGCACTGCCAATACCAACCGTGAATAGACGAGAGTTACCTAAGTGACTACGAATCTGATCAAACAGCGCTTTCTCATTACCTACAGAGCCATCGGTAATAAAGATCACCTGGCGCACACGGTGAGATCGTGAAGAACCACCTGGTAAAGCAAGATCTAATGCCGCTTCCATATTGGTACCGCCATCAGCGGTCAGGCTATTGATGTAGCGGTAAGCCTGAGTACGGCTTTTTACATCGACCTCAACGGCATCGGAAAACATCGCTGAGGCATCGCTATCAAACTGGATAATGTTGAAGCTATCGCCCGTTTCAAGACCGTTGATACCCGCTAGAAGCGCTTCTTTTGCTGCATCCATCGAGTAGCCATTCATTGAACCTGAGGTATCGATCACAAAAATCACCTCACGAGCGAAGGTATGTGGCGTTTGAGCCTCAGGTGGCGTGAGAGTCACCAAACCAAAATTGCCCTTCTCATGTTTCTCTGAGAAGAAAGCCGCTTTAGGCAGGGTGAGTGAAGTTGGTGCCCAACGCAGGACGAAATCTCGCAGAGCCAGCAGAGACTTATCTTGCCCCACGGTGAGCATGACGCGGTTACTGTCACGAGAACTGACATTAATCGGATGGGATGAGCTGACTAACTCACCGATCTCAAAGCCTGGTGCCAAGGTGACAGCGATGTTGGTCTTGGGCTGAGTTGCATTCTTGATATCGAGCATCTGAGAACGCTCGCCAGGCAGCATCTGCCAACCATCAGACAAATCAGCCTCTTCAGTGATCTGCTGCGTAGCAGGCGTGAAACGAGGGGTAATAGCCAGTGGGAATCGCAGATCAAATGACTTGTTACGCCAGAGCAAACTCTGCTGATACTCAATACGGACTGAGATCACACCACGGGGTGGAATATTGGCGACTGAGGTATGGAAGAGGTTTGGGCGATCTTGCTCAACCAGAGCCGCTTTATAGCCTTCGCTCTTAGCTTTCTCGTAGGTCTTCTTCGCCTCTTCCTTCTCTTTGATATCACCCTCAATTAAGCGATCACCAATGATCAGCTGCATGCGGTCAACAGCCGCATTCTCAGGTAATGGAAACAGATATAAGGCCTCTACCCACTGGTCGCTATCATTCTGGAAAGTCTGATGAACCGTGGTGCGAGCAATCGGACCAGTGACATTGATACCGACATCAGTTGAAACCAAAGGCATCGGGATCACATCACCATTGGCACTCTCGGCAACTAAGGTGCCACTATCGACATCGACCTTTGGAATGGCATGGGCAATGGATGTGACGCCTAGCAAAATAATGGCAAATGCACCGTATAGCGCATAGAAAAGACGAGATTGGTAGCTCCGCATTGTTCCCCCAAGCTGTGGAGAAGAAGAAGTTCCTCATGCTTGAAGGTTACGGAGTCACTTTGTCAGAAATCGGGGTGAAAAATGGAAAAGTAATGGCTTTAGAAATGATTCAAAAATCGCTTCATTAACCCTTAATCGTGAAACCAACTTCAACACCATCATCAGCCACATTACTCGCAAAGGCATAACCACGGTGGTAATCAGCAACTAAACGCACAATGTATAGCCCTAAGCCAAGATGCGGCTGACCACTAGATGATTTTCGCCCTGAGACCATTGAAGCGAAGATATCTTCATCAGGTAATAGTGGGCCTTCATTCAGAACCGATAACTGTAGATGCTCTTTAGTCTTCTCGATCTTAATAATGATCAATGTGCCTTCACGATGAAAATCCACAGCATTACTGATTAATTTCTCTAGCGCTTGCACAACAATCTCTGGCGCACCAATCACAGAGTCCGGACTACCTACGACTTCAAGATCAAAACCACCCTCTGGCCAAATCGCTTTAAAGCCTTCCATCTGGTTATTTACCAGATCAACTAATGAGAACGAAACTATCTCGGTATCTTGTAGTGCACTCTCTAATCGAGACGCCTCACGCAAGCGCTTTAATATGTCATCTAAGCGATCAACGCCCGACACCGCTCTGTCGAGATATTTCATCTGATCATCGTTTGCATACAAACGGGCGTTATCCACTGAGGTTCTCACCACAGTCAATGGAGTTCTTAATTCATGCGCCAATCGTGATGCCATTGCCTCAAGATATTGGTTGTACTCACCTAGGCGACGCAACACCGAATCAATACCTCGACCCAACTCACCAATTTCATCGCGTGAGTCGCTCGGCTTCATATGCCCCGTGATACGTCCATCATGCGATACGCTCGTATCGAGCTGATGCTTTAAGCCAGTAATCTTGCGTGTTAGATAGGTAGAGAAGATAAACAACAACGCACCGGTAAATGCGAACAAACCAATGGTAATCAAAACGATGTTCTGAAGCGCTCTATCTTGAAAAGAGAGTATTTGATCGGTGTCTTGTTCCACCAAGATAGTTCCTACTCTTCTCTCTTCGCCATCAACTCGTGACAGCAACGGCTTTGAAGCGGTAACAATCGTTGAATCCGTTTCCGCCTGATGGAATCTCTCGATCAAGAAGTCCGCGTAATGCAGATCATAGAAGTGCTCTGTTGGTAATCGAGACTTATTGTTAAACGCGTATTCAGGAAATACCTTTGTTGGCATAAGAGAGCGCAAGAAATCACGGATATACCAAGGCAAATCGTTTTTCTCCGGATCTTCCTGATCGTTCATGCGATTAATATCAGCTAAACGCCAACCTTGATCATCCACAATGCGCACACGCATCTTATTTCGAGCGTGTTGATCAGCTAACGCCATCAAATCAGGAATCGGTAAACGTAAACGTCCACGCTCAATAGGATCTACTGTTCTGAGCTTTCGGTTAAACGTTGTCTCTACACGCACACCAAAGGAATTGGTCACGAAGCTTCCTGGGATTCGTGCCTCTAAACGATACCCGGTTTCGCCTTGGGTCTTATCCTGCCAAGCCCCTGTGATTGAGTTGCCACTCGAGGTTGCGAGCCACTGATTACCAATCGCTTCTTCAGCAGTGATTCGTCCTGGCGCTACAGGGCTAAAGCGGAAATGACGTCCACCCACAAACATCACAACGCTGTTCTCGTTGTACTGCGAATATTTCACTGGCTCAGTCGTCACATCTAATAAGACGACTAAGTAACGACGCGTCACATCCTCGCCGACTGCGATGCGAAAACCAAAGTTGCTATCAGGATCTTTGGTCTCAAAAAACTCAGGCGTTAAATATTCCCAATCATCATCGTAGCCATCCGGATAGATTGGCAAATCCCAACTGTGTACAAACAGATCACCTTGATTATGACGACGCAAATTCAAGGATGAGTTAACCATCACCTGCTGGATGGTATTGGCATGGCTGACGAGCGTTTCTTCCTGCTGTTTACGCAAGAAGCTCTCCACCTCATTCAGCAAGACATAACCCGACCACGGAATCCCCAGCAGCGTGACGGCTACTAAGAGAAGACGAAGTCTGATGCTGAAAAGGAAATTGATATTCACAGAAGGATTTATACCTTCCAGCGATAGCCCGCCCCGTAGACAGACTCAATCAAATCAAACTCGCCATCTACCGCTAAGAACTTCTTACGTAGACGTTTGATATGAGAGGTAATGGTGCCGCCATCGACATAGGTATCAGCAGCCTTCATCAACTGATCTCGGCTTTTTACATGACCTGGGTGCTGCACTAGCGAGTTAAGGATCCAGATCTCGGTGACCGTAAGATCCAAATCTTTATCTGCCCACTTTGCTTCTAAACGGTCCATGTTCAGCGCTAACTGAGCAACCTCTACTGTCTTGTCATTACTCGAGTTGTCTCGAATCGCATCAACTCGACGGAATAACGATGACACGCGCGCTAATAACTGATGAAGACTGATATCTTTGGTTAAGTAATCATCAGCACCCAAACGCAAGCCTGACACCTGATCGATATCGGCATCACGCGCAGTAAGAAAGATAATTGGTAATAGCGATGACTCACTGCGTAGCTGGCGGCACAAATCAAAACCGCCATCAGGCTCATCATCTAAGCCGATATCTAGGATCACTAAATCTGGCAGGTTTCCTTTGAAGGCTTTTTCAGCTGATTGCTTGTCCGCATAACCTTTAACGGCATAGCCCTGACGGGTGAACAAATCAATTTAGTTCTCGCGAATGTCTTTATCGTCTTCAACGATAACGATGGACTTGGCCATTTAACTCTTAACCTTTTAATTAATAGCCACAGTCTAAATTCAAATTAATACCTTTGGCTAAAAAGCCATCATTTTTTCATTTTTGAATCGTTCACGCATAAAAAAAGGCCTAGCAATTTCTTGCTAAGCCCTTGTTTTGTATGGCGCGCCCGGCACGATTCGAACGTGCGACCGCCTGGTTCGTAGCCAGACACTCAAGCATCCAATCGCATCCGAGCCACTCCAAATAATTCTTATTTACCCTTGTTTTTATTGGATTTATCTCCATTATATGTCCAACGGCGTCCAATGCCATCCAGCGTCCAAAGTGACTAAGAGAGTGACTAATAATACGGGGAAGATGTGTTTACCAACACCCAAATCAAAAACCTAAAGCCAAAAGCTAAGCCTTATCGCTTGTATGAAAAAAGTGCTGATCCCGGTTTCCATGTGCAAGTGTCAACCGGCGGCAAGGTTACCTTTGGAATGGCTTACACCATCAACAGTAAAAAGCGCTTCTACAATCTTGGCACCTACTCGTCCAAGTTTGGCTTAGCTGAGGCTAGAGATGCATGCCGAGCTGCACGCTCAGTTGTTGATCAAGGACTAGACCCGCAGGTTGAGCACAAAAAACGTGCCCAACATCAAGAGCAAGAGCGTCAACAGCAGGAGTTGGATAAAAACGCGACCACAGTTAACGAGCTACTCGATTACTACTTAACAACCCTTTCGAATGAGAACACGCTGAAAAATACTGAGCAGCAATTCGCCTCTGACGTTAGACCTTTAATCGGAAAAATAAAGGCTCGCGATTTAAACGATGACGATGTGGCACCAGTAATTGATGCCGTAATCAATCGTGGCGCTCAAACCTCCGCTAGAAACCTGTTTATCTCGCTCAACTCAGCTTTTAACAAAGCAAAGAAGAAGTCGGACTTCCACCTAAAAAAATGGGACAACCCGCTTCAATATATCGATAAGCCAAAAGCTGGCGATCCTACTGATAGAGCACTTACAGCTGAACAGGTTAAAACTTACTGGCAAACGCTTAATAACTACACAGGCATGGACGAAAGCATCAAGGATGCCTTACGCATCATTCTACTTACTGGCCAACGTGTTCAAGAAATACTTGGACTGAGGTGGTCTGAAGTTGATCTTGATGAGCTTGTGATAGATATACCGGCAGAACGAATCAAAACTGGCAAAAAGACCCGCAGTGGGCACGTTATTCCAATTACTCCGATGGTCGCCGAGATACTGCAGAGACAGCCCAGACAAGGCAAAGCTGTTTTCCCTGGCCGCAAGGATGGTGATACACCTTACAACTGGCAGTCAGCTACAACGGCAGTAGCTCGCATGCTTAAAGCGGTTGATGATTTCCCCAAGTTCAGCCCCAGAGACACTCGCAGCACCGTAAAAACTCATATGGCACGCATAAAGGTTATGAAAGAAATACGAGATCGAATTCAGAACCATGCACTGCATGATGTCGCTACTAAACACTATGACCGCTACGACTACCTAGATGAGAAGCGTCATGGCTTAGAGCTTTGGCAAAATGAACTACAACGAATAATCGGTCTTAACATTACCAACAACGTAGCAATACTCAATAAAGGAGAAAAAAATGCCTAGAGGTGGGAAACGAGTCAAAGCTGGCCGTAAAACTAAGTACAACTACAAACACCGTCTTGCCATCGCAAATGAAGTTGCCGACTTAATACAGCAAGGTAAAGCTAAAAACAAAATTGATGCCATACGACAACTAATTAAATGTGGAAAAATAGACAATCCCTCCGAAGAAATTAAGCGCTACCTAACACCAAAGTTTTTCGATAAAAAATCTATGAACATCCTAATAAAGCATGAGCGCGCTGGGATCTTATCTGCATTACCAAAATTAACTCGGCCAGAATCGAAGGTTTGATTTCTGCAACTGGCCGTTTGATTTCTGCAACTGAATCGCTGAATTATTTGTGGTGCCATAAAGCCTCCATCAAGACCAACGGAGGCACAGCAAGTGCAGAACAACCCAAAAATCGCCACAAATGGATTTGTACGCTTAAATCATCTATTGAAGATATTTCCAATAAGTCGCTCGACTTGGTGGGCTGGCGTTAAAACGGGGCGATTCCCAAAGCCTGTAAAGATTAGTTCTAACATTACCGCATGGCGCATCGAAGACATTAACTCTCTTCTCGCAGAGCTTGAGCAGAAACGACAAGGCAACGAGCTCTCATAATGAACTGCAGTGATTTCAGCGAAGACTTTCAGTTACACCTTGACGCACTGGACCCAAATCCCAATGCGATCTTTACAATCGAAACCTATACCGATATCGATAAAGAAAATGGTGAAGAAAAGCCAGACCCTGACCCACTGCAGCGCGTATATCGAGGTTTAACGAAAGAGCAGGTTGTAAATCTAGTTCCTACGCTGCGAGAACTGAATGAAAAAGGTGCCGGAGTATTCATTGCGGTAAATCAGTTTAATAACCGTCGAAGGAAGAAAGATATAAGTCGCATACGCGCCGTTCACGCAGACTTCGATGATGCCACCCCTGTCGATCTGGCCACCCTTTATAAAAAAGCCACACCCAGTATGGTTGTAAAAAGCAGCCCAGATAAATGTCATTACTACTATGTCGTCAATGACGACACTTTAACCACAGAACAGGCAGTGTCCATCAATCGAATGTTTGTCTCTGAGTTTTGTGCCGATAAAGCTGCCACTGATATCACTCGCTTGTTACGCCTGACAGGTTTTAAGCACAACAAAAAAAGAACTTCTGGCCAAACACCAATCGTTCAGATTTGTACTACTGGGGTTACTTACTCATCCTCACAGTTGATAAAGATTTTTAGCGGCAATCAACAACCAACGGTTTCAAATCACGTTTGTACAATAAAGCCAAACGAAACGGTCACAAGCCGAATGGACACGGTCGTTTTAACAGATATTGCAGAGGAGGCAAAACGACTGAAGCCTGAAGCCTTGATCAGGCCATTAACGACAGATAAATATAAAAGCGAAAGTGAAGCTGATCTTGCCGCCTGTGGAAAAATTGCCCGCATCTGCCTAGAACGCGGAATACCCAAGGAGGAACTAACCACATGGGTTCAGCAAGCTTTTGAAATAACTGATGGCGGGCAGCGTTCCAAATGGCAAGAACGTGAAGATTACCGCGAGCTAACGATCAATAAAGCAGTTGAAGGTCT
>CBFHYJ010000008.1:0-46523 GCA_965659945.1 Sedimenticolaceae bacterium
AATCTATCCTGTGAAGTTAGAGTGCGCTTGGGCGCCAATGGGTCTGTATTACTGGTGAGTATTATTAAGTCGAGTGGTGATGTTGGTTTCGATCGATCTGTTGAAAGTGCTGTGAGCAAAGCGGATCCATTACCTATGCCAACCTCCCCTCGATTGGTGTCACAATTCCGTGATATCCGTTTTGTCTTTAAGCCGAGTTCTTAGGAAAAAGTATGTTGATTAAATGGGTTCAAACGCTAAGTCTGGGTCTGTTGTTGATGGTATCTGCACATGCAGATTTGACCATCGAGATAACCCAAGGGTCTGAAGGTGCGTTACCGATTGCGATTGTGCCTTTTCAGCAGCCTGTGGAGGGTGCGCCAACACAAAATGTTGATCAGATCGTCACCTCTGATTTGGCTCGAAGCGGTCGTTTCCAGCCTTTGCCCGTTGTCGATATGTTGTCGCGCCCAGTGCAGCCTAATCAGGTTGATTTTCGTGATTGGCGTGCGCTGAATGTTGAAAACCTTGTTATTGGTCAAGTGGATGCAAAAGGCCCTGGCGCCTTTGATGTTAGCTTTCGCTTATATGATGTTTACCGTGGTGAGCAAATTTTGGGCTACACCTTGCAAACGAGCGCAGACGAATTGCGTTCAACTTCTCATCGAATCGCTGACCTGATTTACGAAACCCTAACGGGTAATAAGGGGGCATTCGATACGCGGATTGCGTATGTCACATCGATTGCCGATAAGAAGGGTAAGCCAACCATTCATCTGCGCGTCGCTGACGCAGATGGATACAACCCATCAAGCATTGTGTCGTCATCTGATCCAATCATGTCGCCATCGTGGTCGCCGGATGGGCAAAAGATCGCTTACGTCTCTTTTGAGAATGGTCGTTCGTCAATTTATGTGCAAGAAATTTACACCGGTGCCCGCGAGAAGCTGACCTCCTTTAAGGGTATTAACGGAGCGCCTGTTTGGTCGCCGGATGGTTCAAAGATAGCTCTGACGCTCTCAAAGGGTGGCAACCCAGATATCTATGTTATGGATCTGCGTTCTAAAAAACTCCGTGTTCTAACTACCCACTGGGCGATTGATACGGAGCCGGCTTGGTCGCCAGATGGCAAGTACATTGTTTACACCTCTGACCGCGGTGGTAATCCACAGATTTACCGAGTCGAGGCAGACGGGGGCAAGGCGTATCGCATGACCTTTGAGGGTAAATACAACGCCAAAGCCTCCTATTCGCCGGATGGTAAGCAGCTGACTCTGGTGACCCGAGTGGGTGAAGATTACCGAATTGGCCTGATGGACCTGAGAACAAGGGATATTCGCCTACTCAGCACTGGCGATTTGGATGAATCGCCGAGTTTCGCTCCGAACGGAGACATGATAATTTACGCAACTAGAAATAAGAATCGTGGCGTCTTGGCAGCTGTTTCAACAGATGGCCGGGTAGAGCAACGACTGGTACTACAGGCTGGCGATGTCCGTGAACCGGCATGGTCTCCGTTCCATCAATAACAAAGGAATATATCCATGAAACTATCTCGAATTGCACTTATCGGTTTGGCGGCAGGTTCGCTAGCCTTTGCGGGTTGTTCTACCACCGGTAGTGGTGATGCAGCGGGCGGTGCGGCAGAGGGTGGTGCGGCAGCGGGTGGTGCGGCAGGCGGATCAGCAGCAGATGCTGGTGGCGCTTCAACTGCAGCAAGAGCACGTCGTGCAGGTTATAGCGGCACTATGCGCTTAGATGACCCAGCCAGTATTTTGGCTGTGCGCAAAATCTATTTCGAATTCGATAGTAGTGAGATCTCTTTCGACAATAAGCTGGTATTGCGTGCGCATTCTGAACACTTGAATGCAAACTCATCGACCAACATCACTATTGAAGGTCACGCAGACGAGCGTGGTTCTCGTGAATACAACATCGCGCTCGGTGAGCGTCGTGCAAATGCAATCAAGGCTTACATGACAGCTGAGGGTGTGAATCCTGCGCAGTTGAATGTTGTAAGTTTTGGTGAAGAGCGCCCAGACTTTATTGGTCATGATGCAAATGCATGGTCTAAAAACCGTCGTGGTGTATTGGTTTACTAATTAATTTATGAAGAAGCAGTTCTCAGTCGCCACCGCAATCGCGGTGGCGTTTCTCATTTCAGCACCCGTGAGTGCGCAAAGTTTTGATCAGCGTTTAGAGGTCTTGGAGCGTCGAGCGTCCTTGCTTTCAGACATGACCTTAAAGATGAATACTTTGCAGGAAGAAAACCGTGAGCTTCGCGGGACCATTGAGACACTGCAATACGAGCTCGAGCAAGTTAAGCGTAAACAGCGTGATTTGTATCTGGATGTCGATGATCGTCTTACGCGCATGAGTGGTGGCGTGTCATCTGCCCCCTTATCACCTGTAACAACCTTGCCAACGGCTGCTCAGCCCGCTGTCGCAGCATCACAAGAACCGGTGAAAACACTGCCAAGCATGTCGTCTTTACCACCTGCAACAGCGGTCACAAGCTTGCCGGGCGCTACTGCTCTGCCTGCACAGCTACCTGCGGCAACTCCTGACGTGGTTGATCCTGCAACGATCAAGGCAGCTTACGATGCAGCCTATCAGATGATTAGCCCATCTCAGCGTCGCTATGCAGATGCGATTAATGCGTTTAACGATTTCTTGGTGAAGTATCCTGAGTCAGAGCTCGCGAGCAATGCCCAGTATTGGTTGGCTGAAGCGCATTATGTTTCGCAGCAAAATGCTGAAGCATTGGTTGCCTTTAATAAAGTGATTCAAAGCTACCCGCAAAGTTCAAAAGTACCGGGTGCGCTTTATAAGATTGGTCGATTGGAGTTTGTTGCGGGTAATAAAGATGCCGCTAAGGTTCCTTTAGAGCGTTTGACCAAAGAATTCCCTCAATCGGCAGCAACCGGTTTAGCCAAGCAGCTACTGCTTCGTATTGCGCGCGGCGAATAATCCCATCGATTCGAGATGAATGATTCGCTGCGGATTACCGAGATATTTCTATCCCTTCAAGGTGAGTCCTCAACAGTAGGTTTACCCACAGTCTTTGTGCGTCTGACTGGCTGCCCTTTACGTTGTGTTTATTGTGACACCACCTATGCCTTTAAAGGTGGTGAAAATCGCAGCATTGATGCCATTGTCGATGAAGTACTGAGTTATGGCGTGCAGCATGTCACTGTGACGGGCGGTGAGCCATTAGCGCAAAAGCGTTGCATCAATCTACTAAGTGCTTTGTGTGACAAGGGGTTGAGTGTCTCCATCGAAACGAGTGGAGCGATTGATGTGTCAGAGATTGATCCACGCGTGATGAAAGTGATGGATTTAAAAACACCATCATCCGGTGAGATGGCGCGCAATCTAATGAGTAACCTTGAGCACTTAAATGCTCACGATGAAGTGAAGTTTGTCATTGGTGATCAAGTCGACTATGACTGGAGTGTTGAGCAGTTAAAAGTTCATATAATCGATCAACGTTGTAAGGTCTTGTTCTCTCCGGTTCAAGGGCAATTCTCACCCACAGAGTTAGCCGATCGCATCGTGGCTGATCGTCTGCCAGTGCGTTTTCAACTACAGCTGCATAAGCTCCTATGGGGCGATAAGCCGGGTAAGTAATGAGTCAGTCAGCACCTAAAGCCGTTGTCTTATTATCGGGTGGTCTCGATTCTGCGACCGTGTTGGCAATTGCTAAGTCTCAAGGTTTTGAGTGTTACGCGCTCAGTTTTTCATACGGCCAACGCCACAGTGCTGAGCTGTTTGCCGCCGAGCGTGTGGCTAAGCAATTTGATGTGCTGGAGCACAAAGTCTTGTCCTTAGGTTTGGATGGCATTGGTGGTTCGGCATTAACCGATCAATCGATTGCGGTTCCAGAAGAGCAGTGCGAGGGCATACCTGTTACCTATGTACCTGCACGTAATACCGTGTTCCTTTCACTTGCATTAGGCTGGGCAGAGGTACTCGGCGCGCATGATTTGTTTGTTGGTGTGAATGCGGTGGATTACTCAGGATATCCAGATTGCCGGCCTGAATTTATAGAGGCTTTTGAGCAACTCGCTAACCTTGCGACCAAAGCTGGCATTGAAGGACAGAAGTTCACCGTTCATGCACCTCTCATTGAATGGACTAAATCACAAATTGTGACCGAAGGTGTTAGCCTAGGTGTTAATTACGCTGACACCGTTTCATGCTATCAAGCAAATAAAAATGGATTAGCGTGTGGCCGCTGTGATTCCTGTCGTTTCCGCGCCCAAGGTTTTGCTGAAGCAGGTCTTGATGACCCCACGCTATACGCGTGATCCTGTTCATGGTGTGCTTAAGCGCCTGATATAATTAACCAACTAAGCATAAGAATAATCCAGAGGAGAGAAGCGTGAGCTTTGAAACATTCTTTGAAGCCCAATCATTCATGTTGTGGGCAGTTTTCATCATTGCTCTCGTGATGGGCGCAGTGGTTAATAAAACCAATTTCTGCACCATGGGCGCGGTGTCCGATTTCGTGAATATGGGTGATACCGGCCGCATGCGCGCATGGTTATTGGCGATGGCGGTTGCCATTCTCGGCGTTACACTGTTGGAATACTCCGGCTTACTCAATTTAAGTGGCAGCTTCCCTCCGTACCGTAATAGCAACATTGTGCTTGCTGAAAACATCCTGGGTGGTTTGATGTTTGGTATCGGTATGACACTCGCATCAGGCTGCGGTAACAAATGTTTAGTGCGTATCGGTGGTGGTAACTTGAAGTCGATCATCGTGTTTTTGATCGTGGGTGCTTTGGCGTATTTCATGATCAATCCATTCCCAGGGTCGGATAAAACTATCTACAGCGTATTGTTCTACGGTTGGACTAACCCGATGTCTGTCGATGTGCTCAAGCCACAAGATATTGGTTCTTTGATCGGTGGCTCTGAGCCTTCTGCAATGCGTCTGATTGCTGGCGTGGTGATCTTCTTAGCGATGGGTCACTTCATTTTTAAATCAAAAGAATTTCGAAGCAGTGCTGACAATATGATTGGTGGTGCCATTGTTGGCTTGGCTGTGTTGGCGGCTTGGTTTGTCTCTGGTAACGTCATTGTGGATGCGGATGGTGAAATTCTGTCGCTCCAGCAGTACTACAACCAGTGGGACATGTTGGCTGATTCTGATGCAGGCAAGCCTGCGGCAGGTGCGATGCTCGCAACTCAGTCATACACCTTTATTAACCCAATGGGGCAGGCACTGAATTACCTGGCAGGTGGTCTTGATGGCAGCTTGATGACCTTTGGTGTTGTTGCTGTGTTTGGGGTTGTTGCAGGCTCATTTATCTGGTCGTTGATCAGCCGTAGCTTCCGCATTGAGTGGTTCAATTCAGCGTCTGATGTTGCAAATCACGTGATTGGCGCCATCCTTATGGGTATCGGCGGCACCTTGGCGATGGGCTGCACTATCGGTCAAGCGGTTACAGGTATCTCAACCCTCGCAGTAGGCTCAATCTTAACCTTTGGCGCGATTTTCTTAGGTTCTGCACTGACCATGAAGATCCAGTACTACAAGATGGTTTACGAAGATGAGGCTACGGTTATGAAGTCCCTGATCACCGGTTTGGTTGACCTTAAGCTACTGCCGGAAAGTATGCGTAAATTGGACGCCATCTAGGGCTAATTAAGACTTGAGGCACAAGGAAGCTTAGGTATAATGCGCGCTTCCTGAAATATTCAGGTCACAATTTGGGTCGTTAGCTCAGCTGGTAGAGCAGTTGACTTTTAATCAATTGGTCGGGCGTTCGAATCGCCCACGACCCACCATCTAAAAAAGCCTGAAACATTATGTTTCAGGTTTTTTTTGCCTAAAATTTGGGATTTCTTAGCCCTTTTTTCGGAATATTCTTACTTTTCGGTCTAGGCTATATTTGTGCGGTGCACAATTTTTGTGCAGCTATTTCGCACAAGTTGCATTTTGAGATTGCGGAGAAGGCATTGTTACTTAAGGAAAGCCAAGCCTATTTTACATCAGATGTTTTGATGCCCTTTGTGGATAAAGGCTACGGGCTACCGTTATTGCTAGAGCTATACCAAGTGACCACGAAGAACCGAGATTACGGCGTTCGCCAGATTTTCGATAATCTCGATGTTCCAAAGCCCGCTTACAATGCATTTCGGGCTTTTTTGGATCGTCTGGTCTCTGGTGGATCGGTCGTTTTGGTTCAATCTCGCCGCAAAGCGAATCGTAAGATTCCCACCTTATCGACAGCCGTGATTGCTGAGATCGAAAGAATAGAAATATCCATTCCTTAATAACACACCCATTGGTTACTCAAATGAGGTAAGTTAAGTAACCCTTTTAATTTGGTGTTGTGTTGACCTTAATTTACCCACTTGCTGTTGCGTTGTTGTTAGCAACATGTGTTTTTTTTCTAAAAATACTGGTGCCTTTAGGTGTTTATTTGCCTTTTGAGCACATTAATATTGCGACTCTTATCTTTTTGCCATTTGGTATAAAAGTTCTCATTACTCTGCTTATGGGGTACAAAGCTTTAATTCCCTTGTGGATCAGCAAAACTCTGATGAATTATTTCTATTTTGATTCATCTTTACTGATGGCAATGAGCATCGCTTTACTCATGAGTCTTATGTTCCTAGCTGGATTGGCAGCAACTGGATATATGTTACGTAGGGATGTTTCACAGGGATTCTTTTCTAGTTGGATAAGTTTGGGCACGCTGGTTAGACAAGTGCTGTTCATGAGTATTTTTACAAGTTTATTGTTGGCTCTGGCACAGTCCAGCTTATCCTTTTCTGAATTGCATCAAGCTGTTCCTATGGGGCATTTACATCAGCATGGAGCTGGGTTGCCGGTACGCTATCTTGTCGGTAATTTAACGGGCGCCTTAGCTGCATTTGGTGCTCTGTTTCTTATGAGAAACCAGCTATCTCGTTGGCTAAACATCAAAAATGGATGAGAAGTTGAAACTGCACATCTTATTATCTCTTTTGCTACTCACAATGTTTGCCTTTCAATTTCTAGTTCTACAGCCTCTGGAAATGACCTTGTTGGGTGAAGGGCAGATTCATTTTGTGGATTGGCTGTTTTTGCCGCATGGCCTTAAAGTGATTTTTGTTGTGCTTCTTGGCGCATCGGTTTTGTGGGGCATATTTCCTGTTCAATTCGTAGCTATGTTGTTCTTTCTGGGCACATCATTTGAGACCGCTTTGGTCTACGCCATGATTGCGACAAGCGGGCTTTGGGTGAGTTTGGCCTTGCTAAATTGGCCCTCAGGAAGATCGTTAAATAAAGGTTTTTCCTCGGGTGAGAACACATCATTTCGGCTTTTTCGGGCTGTGATACTCATTGCCCTGATCACATCGCTGATTACTGCACTGGGTATGTCTACGTGGTATGCATTTATTGAAGGGGTCTGGGTATTTCCTTTTAAATTCCTTATAGGTGACATGCTTGGAACTTTAGTCATTTTTACTATACTTCTTGTTGTGCGAAAGCCAATCTTAAATACGGTGAAATTCAAATGACAAATTTAAAGTTCTTTTTGGGGTTAGTGCGGATGCTAGCCGATGCGTCTGACGAGTTAGGTTTAACTGGTCTGACCGAATCTGACCGTACTATTTACATGTTGCTCTGGGAAGCTGCGGACACATCTTCACGCCAGTTGGAAGTGCGTTACGAAGAGTTCGTTGATGCGGTATCTGGCCCTAACGTGAAATTCTCACGTGCGCAGTTTTATAAGACATTAAAGAAGCTTGAAGACCTCAAGTTGATACAGCGAGTAGGTAGCCCGCGAAGTGCGCGTTATCACTTGCTTGGTGAGGTATAAGCCTTAACGCTTTAAAAGCCCGCGCTAGTCGCGGGCTTTTTTATGCGCGTTGATAAAGGGAATAGATAAGACCCCGGGAAGAAATACAGCATGTTTTGGATCGCGGTATTCATCTAGGCCAATAGGCATCTTTTCGTGCCCCACGCTAGGTGTTGATTGATAACTTCCAAAAAGATGGTCCCAACAGCTAAGTGCAAAGCCAAAATTTTTGTTTGATTCGATTGAGTCAGTTGAATGATGGATCCGATGCATGTCAGGTGTGACGATGACCCGTCTCAATGCGGTATCAATCTTTGCAGTTAGATTGATGTTGCCATGATTAAACAAAGAGCCTGCATTTAACAGCAGTTCAAAAATCAAAACCGCTAGAACGGGGGCGCCCAATAAGGTAATGATAAGCGTTTTATAAATCATCGAAATAGCGATTTCGAATGGATGAAAACGTAAGCCGGTAGTGACATCAAATTCAGGATCTGCGTGATGAACTCGATGCATTCGCCAAAACAAAGGGATTTTGTGCATTAATCGATGTTGCCAATAGATTGCGCCATCCAAAAGCATGACGGAGAGCGTGACTGTAGCGATGGGGTGAATATCAATTAGGTTAAAAAGCCCTATTTTTTGCTCATTGATGATGAGGGCTATGCCGACAGCTGCCATGGGAAAGAATAAGCGAATCAACAGGGTGTTCATGACCAATAAGCTGAGATTGTTTACCCATCTGATGGTTAGAGACTTAAGACGCTTTCGTTTGGGTGATTGCCATTCCCAGATGGCGATGGCAATAAATACCCCCACAAAGGCGATAACCCGCACGGTCGATTCGTTCTGTAGTACCCATGAGTCCATAAAATCTAAGGTAACGCTATTTAGATCAGCCTGCTAAGGTGGTGTTTAATTTTTTGAGCTGCTTTATCACGTTTGTATAGAGGTTTCTTTCCCCACCTAAGGATAGGGCATAAGCTTTACCTGCATCTGCAGTCTTTTCGCGGAGATTTGGGTCACCTAGCGTGTTTTTGATTGCTGATGTCAGGGCGGTAATGTCCTCAGGTGCGACGGTGATTGCAGCATCGTTTGGTACAACATCATCGACTGCGGGTCCTGAAGAAATGATCACGCATTTTCCAAGCGCCATTGAGCTCAGATAGACACTGATGCCGGTCGCAGAGATATTGCCTTTGAGAACCGGTAAAACGACCAGTGACGCGCCAGCAATATGCTCGAGAAAACTTTTACGTCCACCATCATGGCGAACGATCTCAACATTCTTGGGTAGGTTGTTCGTTGAGAGTGCTGATCCGTGTCTGGTAATTTCGCCATCACCCATGGTCACGATCCGAACCGGATAGTCGATGTGTTTTGAAGCTTCGATTAGTGAGTTGAAGTCACGTCGGGTATTGCCGCCGCAAAAGATGTAGCCTTGATCAGTCGATTCGATCTTTTGAATCATCTCCAAGCCATTCACCTTAAAGGGAATGTAACTAAATTTTTCCGCTGGAATCCCATAGTGCTTTGTATAGCCTTCAGTTCGACGAAAATACTCAATAAACAGCTTGGGCTGATTAAATAGCCAACGCACAACGCCGAGTTTTAGTCTTTGCTTGAGATTGTTGGTTTTTGGAATGGGTAATACGGTATCGAGTGAAACGATTTGCGCACAGCGACCAAAAAGTAACCAACGTGCGAAACAAACCTTGATGAGTTCCGGCGCAGCACAGTTGATCAGTGCGAGATCATGCTGCTTCATAGCTTTGAGAAGGGACGCCCACTCACTCAGCCGAGAAGGGATCTGAAGAGCTGTGATTGTAAGGTCTTTTGCGTTATCCGCTTGTGAGAGTTCTGGAAGGTTGGTTAAAAGTCGAAGGGCCATTGTCACGAATCCTTGTGAAAGTGCTTATTAGGAATTAAACGATTATCGGCCTTTTTCGTCGGACTTTAACTGTACGAAATAGATGACAAGATGTTCAGGTCAGAGAGCGGCATTTCAGGTCTACTCGACGGGTTATTTTGGTCAAAAGTTCGCTATTGTTGAGGTGTGACCAGTTTTTGTTCTAAGTGTAATTTGTACAAATGATGAAAGTAACTTCAGCCATCATCTCGATCAGTAATCTCCGTCTGAGAACCTTTATTGGTTTCAACGACGAAGAGCGCGAAAAGCAGCAAGACATTGTGATCAATGCCGAGATTCAGCACCGTCTAGATCCACAGGTCGTGGAGCGTGATCAGGTGGATGCAGCTTTGAATTACAAAACCATCACCAAGCAAATTATCAAACTTGTCGAAGATGGCCGCTTTTTACTTCTAGAAAAATTGACACATGAGGTGTTGGCTATTTGTGCCAAAGATACCTCAGTGATCAAAGCCACTGTGCGTATCGATAAGCCACATGCTTTGCGCTTTGCCGATTCAGTATCAGTTACCTTGTCCTATGACGCAGCAGTGGACGCTGCAGGAGAAAAAGAACATGAGCACACCCTCCGTTCGATTAGCCAAGCATCCTGAGATTAGCGCTGAGGCGCGTCTTGTAAGAGATACCTTGTTAGAGCAGGGGCTTGAAACCCCAATGTTCGACAATGGAATGAATTCTGAGCAAAAGTACGAGCGCATCAGTGAGTTGATGGCTGAGGTAATGGATACGCTCGGCTTGGATCGTGAAGACGATAGTTTGGCTGAAACACCGCATCGCATCGCAAAAATGTATGTACGAGAGATTTTCTCAGGCTTGGATTACGCCAAGTTCCCTAAGTTGTCGCTTATCGAAAATAAGATGAATGCTCACGAGATGGTGAAGGTCAGCAATATCGATCTGACAAGTACTTGCGAGCATCATTTTGTCACCATTGATGGTGTGGCAAAAGTGGCTTACATCCCAGAAAAAACCATCATCGGTCTATCCAAGATCAATCGTATCGTTCGTTTCTTTGCGCAACGTCCACAGGTGCAAGAACGACTGACACGTCAGGTCTTGGTGGCACTTCAGGTGTTGCTGGGCACTGAGAATGTCGCAGTGAGTATTGAGGCGACACATTACTGTGTGAAGTCACGAGGCGTGATGGATTCAAATTCGAAGACAAGTACCACGGCGCTTGGCGGATGCTTCCTCGATAATCAACACACTCGAGCTGAATTCCTGCAGTCTTGATGTCATGTCCAGTGTTCTCGATAGAGGTGAGGGTGAGGCGCCTCAGATAGCATTAGTTATAGGCGCAAACGGTGGTATCGGACATGCGCTGCGTGTGCGATTGCTCGATCGCTACCCATCACTCCTGTTGGTGAGTGTTTCTCGAGAACAAGCCTTACCCATAAACGACAGAGATACTCCGCTTGCGGCAGATATCTGCGCTGAAGATGAAGTTAACGCCTTACCGGAGCAACTCAAGGACTATGGTCCCTTCGATTTATGTCTCATTGCTACAGGGTGGTTACATGATGAGGCAATGCAGCCAGAAAAATCATTCAAACAGTTGAATGTTGAGCAAATGCAACGCTCATTTATGATCAATACTATTGCCCCCGTGCTAACAATCAAGGCGCTGATGCCAGTGTTGTCCAAGCAAGCCAGGATCGGTGTGCTATCTGCCAGAGTGGGTAGCGTTAGTGATAACCGCTTAGGTGGTTGGCACAGCTATCGTGCCAGCAAGTCTGCACTGAATATGCTGATCAAAAATTTCGCTATTGAGCTATCTCGAGCGCCAAAGAAAAAGATCATTGTGGGTTTGCAGCCTGGAACAACAGCTACGCCATTGTCTGCGCCGTTTCAGAAAAATGTCGCTGAGGGCCATCTACAAACGGCCCAATATACGGCAACACAGCTTGTTAATGTGATGGCTAGGTTGCTACCAGAGGACTCTGGAAAGCTATTTGATTTCTTAGGTGAGGAGTTTGCACCATGATAAATAACCCAGAGTTGGTGGTAAGAAATCAACGCAAACTTTTGATGTATGTTGCTAAGCAAAATGATACCGGCTGTTGGGTTTGGCAAGGCCAAATCTCAAACAGTGGCTATGGCAAAGTTCTTCTAAAAAGTGACGAAGGTAACAAGATGCACAGTGTACATCGTGCTGCATTCGAGCTGTTTGTTGGCGGCATGAAAAAAGACGATATCGTTGTTCAGGCGTGTGGTAATCGTTTGTGTATCAATCCTGAGCACCTCAAGGTGGTCGATGAGATCGATGATACCCACTGGAAGAAATCGCTCTAATGATGAAACCCATCCGTTGGTTTATTGGTTGGGATGTTGGCGGCTGGAATTGTGATAACAACCCGCGAAGTCGAGATGCGATCGCCATCTTAAATGAGCAAGGCGAGTTGTTTGGGTCGACATGGCGTGGCAATTTACGGGAAACGATCAACCAATCTTCCTCATCGGCGCAGTGGATAGCGGCGTTATTTAAGCTCTGTGGTGTGCAGTGGTCGCCAGATCAGGGTGCTGTGGTGATGGCAATTGATATCCCGTTGGCGTTTTCTGATGAGTTGGTGGGGCTAATGCATGGAGAGCCGGTATCTCAAACGATTAATTCTTCATCAGAAAACCCGTATCTCTATCGTTATACCGAGCGTTATTTATTTGAGCATGGCGTACGTCCTTTATCACCGATTAAAGACATGATTGGCGCTCAAGCAACAAAAGGTATTCATGTCCTCGAGAAATTTTCACCTGATGTTATTTCAACAGGGAAGTGGAGTGACGGTGAAAATCTGATTGCCTTTGAAGGCTATCCTTCACCATGTAAGCGCTCGCAAGATATGTTGGATACTAAGCGGCTTTATGCTGAGCAGGCTGATGAAGATCGTGAAGACGCCATTACGTGTGCGATCTTGGCGATGTGGTCTGTCAAACTACCTAAGCGTCTGTTGGAGCCAAAATCAGGGGTTTCTGCTAGTGAGGGTTGGATATGGATCCCGCGTGATGTGATTTTGAAGGTGGATTAATGCCAGGTTTTTCTCAAGCACAACTCAATGACTTGTTAGAAAGCGAGTTGAAGAAATGGTCAATTGATGATTGTTGCCTCTATCGTGAGTGGCAGTTTACGAATTGGGCTAAAGCAGCTGAGGCCTTTCAGCTTGTCTCCGAGTTAGCAGAACACGTGGATCATCATCCTAGGGTGTGTGTTGAATGGGGCCGATTGGCACTATGGCTGAAAACACATGATGGTGACTTTATCGGTGAGAAAGACCTTAGCTTAGCGTTACAATTGAATTCTTCGATTGGTTAAGCTTTTTTCATGTCAAACATCACTGTCGTTGATCTGCCGTATGTTGAGAATACGCCATGTTATTTCATGGCATTGTCAGGGCGTTCTCATTTGACATGGTTGGATAGTGGCAGTCCCGGTCGTGATGAAGGCCGTTTAGATGTTCTCGCTGCAGATCCAGTCGAATCATTAGAGATTGATTCGAAAAATGCGCATCAAGTTCCCAAAGTTATTCGTGATTGGTTAGCTCGTGGTGATTCTGCCTCTGGGGTTGTTTTTTCTGGGGGTGTGCTAGGTGTCTTGTCTTACGAGTTAGGTCGATTATGGATGGGCTTATCGAATTCGACGAAGCCTCGCCTGATTAACAATGGATTCATTGCCTTATACGACTGGATGGTGGTGGTTGATCATCAGCGCCGCACGACGCAGCTTGTACGACAAGGCTTGAGTGACATGACTGACTCAGATTGGCAAGCGCTTGTGAGTCAGTTGAGTGATGTTGCCTCAACAAATATTCAGGCCTTGAATCATATTGGCCGCCTGATCAAGAATGGCTTATCGATTGATGCCTATCGAGAGGGCATTCAGGCAATAAAACACTTCATCAAAGAAGGTGATGTGTACCAAATTAATTACACCCATCGCTTTCATGCCTTATCTGATTATTCAGCTGAAGAACTCTATTTGGCTTTACGCGCGTTAAGTCCTGCTCCTTTTGGCGCCTATATTGATGCGGGTAATTATCAGCTCTTAAGTAACTCACCTGAGCAGTTTTTGAGGCTGCAGGGTAATGAGGTTGAGACCAAACCTATCAAAGGCACGCGCCCACGAGGTGAATCGATACAAAAGGATGCGCAAGTCCTTGCAGATTTGGTAGCTAGTGATAAAGACCGAGCTGAAAATCTGATGATTGTTGATCTGCTGCGTAATGACTTAGGTCGAGTCTGCATGCCGGGCTCTATTCATGTACCTAAGCTGTTTCATGTCGAAAGTTATGCCACGGTGCACCACCTGGTAAGTACGGTCTCTGGGCAGTTAAGAGAAGGTGAGGATGCGGTTTCCTTGTTAAAGGCCTGCTTTCCCGGGGGGTCTATCACAGGTGCGCCTAAGCACCGTGCGATGCAGCTGATTGATGAGCTAGAGCAAGAGAGTCGTGAGTTGTATTGCGGGTCTGTGGTGCGTTTTGGCTTTGATGGAAGCTTGGATAGCAGCATCACGATTCGTTCTATCGTGAAAAAAGATGATGCTCTTTATTACTGGGCGGGTGGCGGTATCGTTGCCGACTCGGAAGCCGACAGCGAATATCAAGAGAGTTTAGATAAGACGATAGCCTTTATCCGATTGCTCGAAAATTAAGATTTGTACTTCTCGTAGAAGTAATTGGTTGCTTCAACAAAACCTTCAACGCTTCCGCAATCAAATCGACGACCTTTAAATTTATATGCCAATACCATGTTGCGCTTCGCCTGCGCCATGAGGGCATCGGTGATTTGAATCTCGCCACCTTTGCCAGGAGGTGTTTCACGAATAATGTCGAAGATGTCGGGTGTTAGAATGTAGCGACCAATAATCGCAAGATTCGAAGGGGCATCTTTAGGATCTGGTTTTTCGACCATATTAGTGATCATGAAGACATCTTCTTCAATCTCATTGCCCGCAATCACACCATACTTGTTGGTCTCTTCCATTGGGACTTCTTCAATAGCCACAATGCTGCAGCGATGCTTCTCGTAGAGCTTAGCCATTTGTGCCAAGACAGGATCATCTTCACCTTCACAGAGGTCGTCAGCGAGAACAACACCAAATGGCTCGCGGCCAATCAGAGCTTCCCCGGTCAAAATGGCATGACCCAAACCTTTCATCTCGATTTGTCGGGTGTAAGAGAAGCAGCAGTTGTTAATGATGTGACGAATCCCATCGAGCATGCTCTCTTTGCTTGTGCCGCTAATTTGATGTTCAAGCTCGTAGCTAGTATCGAAGTGATCTTCAATCGCACGCTTACCACGGCCTGTGATGATGCCGATATTATTCATGCCAGCGGCCATCGCTTCCTCAACACCATACTCGATCAATGGCTTATTAACGATGGGCATGACCTCTTTAGGCATCGCCTTGGTGGCAGGTAAAAATCGTGTGCCATAACCGGCAGCAGGGAAGAGACATTTACGGATCATCTGAACATCCTTTTCGGTAGAAATAAGTTTATTGGCGCTTCTGCCACGTAATTTGATCATTATGATCAATTATGTGGTGACGTAAAAGCCAAGATTTAGCATCGCCGGCATCTTCTTCAAACCAAGCTTGCGCTGAACCCAGTCGAAAGGTGTAGCCCCAGTTATCCATATCGGCACACATTTGTTGGCGATGAGTGGCGCTAAAGTGATCGGAGAGCAGTATCTGTAGATAACAGACGGCGTTTTCTTCATCAAAGTCCCCACCTGCATCGGTATCGAGTGCATTGCGCCGATGAGGGTCCATACAGATGAAATGACAGGCCTCATGAAGTGCTGAATGGAGCGGGGTGTCTGGGCGAACATAAAGCTGGTTATCAATCAGTCCTGCTTCGCTTTCACCCCAATAGGACCCTGGGATGTGGGCATCATTCTCAACACTAATAACTGTGAGTTGGAAGCGATTCAGGATTTGGAACAGGGATTGAGTGACAGTTTCAGTGCAAAGGATCATAGAGCTGCGACGACCGGACAAGTCGCCGCAGGATAGCACTTGCTAGCATTGCTCCCAAGGCAGTTGATGGAATCGCCAGCCACCTACTTTGCTACGTTGATGTTCTTCGTTTAGCTCGCCCTCAAAGCCTTCATCAACATGCATGATATTTTTCAGACCTGCGGCAAGCAGTGCTTTACCGGCTTCATGTGAGCGTTTGCCACTGCGGCAGATCAGCACGATAGGCGTACAGCCATCGTTATCTGCGCAGACAACGCCGCCAAGCAGGAGTTTGCGCACTTCGGTGACGAACTCTGGGTTAATATCCCAGTCAGGTTCATCAATCCAAGGTACGTGAACAGCCCCCTTAGGGTGGCCGACGAACAAGAACTCCATGGATGAGCGGATATCGACAAGTACAGCACGACTGTCGTCTTGTAGAAGCTGATAGGCCGCTTTTGGCGAGATCCCAGTTGGTTCGTTTGGGTTAGACATGTCTTTCCTTTGGTGTTGATGATTATCAGGGCGTAATCTCTAGATAAGGTATAGAACAAAGCTATCGGTTTTTGGGAATTAAAAGCATTTAATAAGTCAATGCGAGAGCGACTGATCACATCTCTGTTTTACGTAGTAGCAAAGCTGCCATGGTCTGTGTTGTCTGGCCTAGGTGTTGTTGTGGGGTATGCCATGTACCTGGCGAATGGTCGTGAGGCTAAGAATGTGCAGGCTAACTTAAAGATCGCTTACCCGGATTTAAGCGCGCAAGAGCGCAAAACGATGACCAAGCAGGCACTCATTCATAGTGCGAAGACCTTTGTGGAAATGCCGAAGATATGGTTGTCGCCAATGCAGCTTTCTGATCGGATTAACCCGAATGGATTGCCGGAAAAAATGTACAAACTTCTTAGTCAAAAGAAAGGGCTAGTGTTAGCGGTTCCGCATCATGGTAACTGGGAGATTGTGACAAGCGGTGTGCCTCAAGATGTCTCAATTACCGCTTTATATCGACCACCACGCCAAGCCTTCATCGAACCATTGATGCAAAAGGGGAGAGCTATTGGTGGTATTAAAACGGTTCCAACGGACCGAGCCGGCATTAAGGCACTCTACGACACGCTTAAAGCTAATGATGTTGTCGCGATACTGCCTGATCAAGTGCCGCGTGCCGCCGGTGCTGCAGCAGTGAATGCCCCTTTCTTTGGCCGTGAGAGTTCAACCATGGTGCTGATGAGTCGTTTGGCGGCAAAGCAAAATAGCCCGGTGTTGTTCTGTTGGGCTGAGCGTCAGGCGGATAATCGTTATGTAATGCGATATTTCGATGCTTCTGCTGAGGTGAGCGATAAAGATGGTCAAGTGGCAGCTATTGCCTTAAATCAGGCGGTAGAGTGTGTGATTGCCGATCAGCCAGCGCAATACCAATGGGCTTATCGCCGTTACACGCCAGTTAATGATCAACAAACAAACCCGTATTCCTAATCATTTATAACGCGCATAAAAAAAGCCCGGCTAGGCCGGGCTTTTTTATTGGATCACGGTTTACTTACGAGAAGATGGACCGTTGAATTCCATACCGTTACTCATGTGAGTAAGGAAGTACTCCATGTTACGAAGCTCTTCGCCCTGAGCCTTGAAAGGCTTAGCACGCATCTGCTTCATACAACCGCCTAGACGACGGTGTAGGGTACCGAGATCGCCCCACTTCTGACGGTAAACAGGCCAACCGGTGCCGTGACCTAGACCCATAGAAAGGGTGTCACCACGTACACGAGTACCACTGCTCTGTACGTGACAAGACGCACATGAGAAGTTCAATTGGCCGCGACGGCCAAAGTACAACTCTTTACCGTTATTGTAGGCCGCTAACGCATCGTCGTTAGGGATTTGAACGTTAACTTCCTGACCACGTGACTCATAAGCCATGTAAGCGGTCAAGCGGGTCATGTCGCCTTTCTTATACTTCAGTGGCTTTTCGCCGTTTGCTTCACGACATTCGTTAACTGCCAACTCCATGGTTACAACCATTTTGCGCTTATCGTCCCACATTGGGTAATTCTTACGCTGAGCTGGGTCACCACCAAAACAAGCGGCATAACCTTTACCGTTTTTGAATGGGGTGTTCCACATCTCTTCACCGGCAGCAACCATATCTTCATATGGAGGAAACTCTTCGGTGTTTTCCCATTGTGAACGTGCGTCAGCAAGAATTGAGTAAACACCGTTACTGAAATCTGGCTTGCCGCCTGCGCCATCGTCAGGATGACGTTTATCGAAATAAGCACGATACGCAGCTAAGTCTTCAGCTGGTGTTGTATCAGTAGCTTTCTTGTTGCCGTGACCGTCTGCAATCGCAACAGATGATGCTGAGAAAGCGACAACTGCGGCTAACGCATATTTTGTCATTTTCATTTATTGACTCCTCCCAGAGTGGGTGTAGGGCAGTTGCTTGATACATCGCCAAGCAACTCCACCCCAATTACCTTAGCCGGTTTATTTAACTTTGGCAGTAGCTGACTCGCTATTACCTTGGTTATCGGTCCAAGACAAGGTGAGCTCGTCACCTTTTTTACCTGGTGCTTCGAAAGCTAGGTAAGGGTTCTTAGAGATGCCACCACTCCAGTTAGCAGAAAGTGCATTTGCACCGCCGATGGTTGCAGTTACTTCAGAAATGAAGTGTGCAGGGAACATCTTGCCAGTCTTCTTGTTTTTACGAAGACCAGTTTCCATTGGGTGGTTCATGAGTGCTTTAACAGTTACTACGCCTTTTTTCTCTTTAGCGCGAACCTTGATTGACTTCTTAGCCATGGTTAATACCTCTTAAATTCTTTAGCTATTCGTATAGATGTGTTCGGATTAACCGCCACAACCACCGATGGTGACTTTTACAGACTTCTTCGCGTGATGAAGTTTGCCGCCTGACTTAACAACAGCGATTACATCGCCAGTCTTACCCATCTTGATACGAGTAGAGACAGACTTTTGTGCACCTGGGCCCATGAACTGAGCTACCAAAGGAGTGCCGTTAGCAGATGCGTAGATTGCAACGCTGTCAGCATTCATGCTGTGCGACACAGTCACTGGCACAACCGCACCGTTTTCCGCGATATCTGGCGCTTTAACATTGATGTCACCAGAAGCGGCACCAAGATCACCCATTTTCTTAGCTTCGAAGTCAGCCTTAGGCCATGCAGCTAACGCTGCCTGAGGTGCCAAAAGGCCAGCACTTACTGCAACACCAACGGTGCCTGCAGCCAAAGAGCCTTTCAAGAAGACTCGACGTTTCATATCAGTATTCATTTACTACTCTCCTAAGAGTTGAATAATTATTGATTTAGATTGAGTACAAGTAATCCATGATGCTGTTGATTTCAGCTTCGCTCAGGATATTGAACGAGCCAAATGGAGGCATCAAAGAGTTAGGGTTTTTCTGGGTCGCATCATAGATCTGATTGTAAAGATCAGCGCGGTTAGGGAAGCGCATCTTCATGTAACCAGGCATCACAGACTTTTCGCCAGCTGCGTCAAGAATGTGTAGTGGTGGACCAGCATTACCAGCTTGATTGTTCTTACCATCTGGAGCAGCGATTGCGTGACATGCCACACAGTTGCCTTTCTTCTTATCGGTAATTAATTTGTAACCATCTGCATCACCTGCGAAAGCGACTGAAGACATCAATGATGCACCAGCAACCATTGCGGCAAATGATAGAGCGGTCTTTGCGTTCTTAGCGGTGTTCCGCATCGCATTTCCTCCTAAGCTCAATTGGGTGAATTTCTACGAATTCAACTTTATTAGTAACTTTCGAGTTAAGTGCCACCCGAAAGTGACGATCTTATTCGAATTCTTACACCCAGTGTTTTGGGTAGTAGGTGAATATTAATGATTCACTGCAAGTAAGCAAGGGTAAACGAGGGATTTTTTTTTAGTTTTCTTTATGTTAGGGGGTGCTAATAAACAGGCGCCTACAAACTTTCGTAGGACTTTTGTTAACGAATTTGATCATCTAGGGCGCGCTTTTCCGCCTTGAACAATTTTCGTCGTGAATCGATCAGTGCGTTCTCATAATAAGATAACCGCGGTTGATTCATGGCTATATCTAATTGGGCGATCGCCTCTTCAAGTTGTCCATTGAGGTAGAAAGCCTCAGCTTTGTAGCGATGCGCGGTAACCACTTGGCCCGACTCGCCGTAAGCGCGCGATAAAAGGCTAAATAATGAGGGGGTTTTCACCTCAAGCTCGACCAGGCGTTCGATGCTGTCGATAACCTCATTCCAACGTTGTAACTTCATGGCCATGTCAGAACGAACGGTGTTCAGCGCAATGTTCAGCGGTTTTTGTTGCAGCCCAGCATCAAGGCGAGCAAAAGCATTCGTTGGATCGCCCAACTGTGCATCCAGTTGGCTGAGCGTGATAACAAAGTCGATCGTGTCGGGATGCTTCTTAATGAGGTCACGCAAAAGAGTTTGTGCTTCTTTATAGCGTTTGAGTTTGAGTAGGGTAAGCGCTTGTTCGTAGAGCTTGGCATCTCGTAGACGAAGGCGACCATCTTCCAGTTGGCCTTTCAGCGCAACGAGATGTTGTTCGTGATTGATGGCGGCATCGACGCGTAAACGTGATTTCACTAAGTGGTAACGCAAGCTGTCTTCGTTTTGGATGTAGGGGTAACGACTCGCCAAATCGATCGACTCCGCCGTTCGATTAGTACTTACTGGGTGGGTCATTAAGAACTCTGGCAGTTTGCTGTCGTAAACCCGATTCGCTTTGCCCATGCGCGAAAAGAAAGCAGGCATCGCATTAGGCGAGAAACCAGATTCAGCAAGGACATCAATACCCACGCGATCAGCCTCTTGCTCGTTGGCACGGGTGAAGTTGATTTGTTCTTGAAGGATGGCAGCTTGTCCACCGGCTGCTGCTGCAACCCCTGCATCACCGCCAACGGCTACGCCTAATGCAATTGCCGCGATCAACACTGCAGCATTGGGGATTGCCATGTTTTGTGCAGTTTCCCATGCGCGAAAGAGGTGTTGCTGGCTGACGTGAGCTATCTCGTGTGCAACAACGGCAGCGAGTTCACTTTCGGTTTCAGTGGTGGCGATTAAGCCGGTATAAACACCAATATGACCAGCCGGTCCGGCAAATGCATTGATCTGCGGGTTATCGATAAGAAAGAAGTGAAAGTCCTGTCCCGAGGCATCGCTATTTTTCACCAAGCGTTGGCCGAGCTCTTGAATGTAGTCATTGAGAATAAGGTCGGTGAGTACGGCTTGATTACGGCGCACGCTACGCATGAACGCTTGTCCAAGCTGGCGTTCTTGCTTGGGCGTCATTAAACGATTGGCACTGTTTCCCAGTTCAGGTAGCTCGATATTCAATGCATAGCTTGGTGTGCTAACTATGCTGATAATGCAAAGAGTGATGAGCGCTTTCTTAAAGAATGTCATACGGGTTAGGTTACCCGTTAGCGGGCTTAGTTAAGTTGAATGCGTTGACCCCATGGGGTTTTCTCTTTCCCTTTGACGAGCCAGATCACCGGAAAGTTCGCCTCAATTTCAGGAAAAGTGCCTTCTGCGTCAGTAAAGTAAACCATTAATGCCGGATTGATGCCGTGTTTATTTAAATGATCAAAAACGGGGCGGAAGTCAGTACCACCGCCGCCGGTGATTTGTGACGGGCATTCAAACTCTTCCCAAGGCTCAAAGGTCCATGGGCAGTTATCCGCTAGGGCAGAATCACAGGCGTATAGATTGATACGAGCGCGCATCTGACCTTTGAGTGCATCGATTTCGGATAAAAACTCATTGATCTCATTCGCTTTGATTGAGCCACTGGTATCAATGGCGACCGTGATATCGATTTGAGCACTTTTTAATGACGGCAGAATCGCATCACCTTCACGACGAGAAGGGCGCATATAGCTGAAGTCATCACGCGCAATCGCTGTCATATACCGTGCTAACAACATGCGCCATGGCAGTTGAGGTTGTAACAAGTGATCAATAATGCGCGCCATAGTGCCGCCGAGCTTGCCAGCTTGCATGGCCTGTTGAGCGGCGCCGGCGAGTCGCTGTTGCCATTGCACATCGAGGGTGTCACGTTCTTCGGGTGTTAACGGTGGGGGTGCCGGATCACCTTGGTCGCCTTCGTTTTCGGGTTCCGTCTGAGTGTCGGGTTCGCCAATATCTGCTTGCGGGGCATTGTCGGATTTTTTGCCGGACTCACCTTGCTCGCTATGTTGCTTGGGTAGGCCGCCTTTACCCTCTTGCTCATCGGACGGTGATTGTTCCTGCTGACGTTGCTCTTTAAGTTGTTGCTCAGTATCTTCAGGTGACTTGCCTTGCTGACCGCCACCACCTTCGTTTTCTTTATCGTAAAGATGCTGATCGAGTGTTTCGGTTTGATCGTTGTCATCTAATAAAGGATAAATTTCTTCAGCGGTCATGCCGAGATACAGCGGCATGATGTGCGCATTAGGTGGTGGCTTCAGTCCGTCATCAATCAGCAAAGGATTGATTGCGTAGTCGCACGCCAGATCCCAGCGGTGTTTAACGCGATGCTTGCGTCGAGCGAAATGAGAAAGCGCGCAATGCAGGGCTTCATGCGCCAACATGAATTGCGTTTGTTCAACTGACAGGCTTTCGATGTATTCCGGGTTGTAATAAAACTTACGCGCATCGGTAGCGGTTGTCGGGCACCACTGATCGTTTGCAGCAACCATGGGTAAGCGCAAAACCAGTGCGCCTAAAAACGGCTTGTCAAGAATGAGCTTGGTACGTGCAGCGGTTAATTTTGTTTCGATCTTTTGCAGATCCATCGCGGCTTACTCGTACAACATCACATCAGCGATCGCGTTAGCCCAATCGGCAAACTGTGGCACCGCAAAGAGCGTTTCACCTATCGCACGATGTAAATCCGAGACCAACATAACGCCCATCTCGCGTTGCGGGAAGGTGTTGGCGTAATCAAGGATATTGCCAATCACGGTGTTCGCTTTATCGGTGTCTGCTGCGCGAATCGCTCGACCCACTAAAGCGGCCGCAACAGCATATTGCAGGTCAATTTCATCCGGTACAGGCGTTGGTTCGCCCGCAACAATGGCATCGAGATCGGGCATCTTGTCGAGGCTATTCACAAATGCAGTCAGCTCAATGCCGGCTGCTGGTCCGACACAAGCTTGAAGGGTGCCTTGTAAAAGCTCAGCGCTATTACCAAATTTTTTTAGTGCGCGATGAGCAAATTCCCAAGAACGAGGCGAGGGGAAAGCAGCCGGATTGTGCGCTGGATCAAAATCAAACAGTAATTCTGGACGGAATCTCAGAAAGCCGATCACGCGCTCATCAATCTCGTGTTTGTAAGCCCAAGCGACCCAGTCATCAAGATGAGCTTCAAGTTCAAAGTGAGAGAAGCGATTCGCCAGTGGTGCTGGCATGGTGTAGGTCACGCCGCGGTCACCTTGTCGGTTACCGGCAGCAAAGATCGCCCAACCTTCGGGGACTTCGTATTCACCCAAACGGCGATCGAGTATCAACTGATAGGCAGCGGCTGAAACACTCGGAGGAGCTGAGGTGATTTCATCGAGAAACAGAATACCGCGCTCGCCGTGACGTGCTGCGTTCGGAAGGATGGCAGGGATTGCCCATTCAACATTCTCGTCATTGCGAAAGGGTATGCCGCGCAGATCGCTCGGTTCCATCTGCGACAGGCGGATGTCGATGACCGATACGTCGTGTTGATCGGCGGTCTGGCGGATCATGTCGGATTTACCAACCCCGGGAGGTCCCCAGATCATAACGGGGGTGTGAACACCGTCGAGCGTACTGCTGAATTCGCGTTCGAGAATGGTCATTAATTGGGCTGGGCGCATACGATCTCCGCCAGTTGGGTAAGATTTTTCGAATTATTTTGCTGAAGAATGGGGAATAAGCCTTTAAACATCAACCGTTCTGACGTGTGGAAAATTCCCGAGCATTAATGGGATAAATTCTTGCTTGTCTTTAGTGAGTAAATAAGGGTATTCTAATGCCCCGTTTTGGAGCCACCGTGTGTCGCTCTAGAGAGCGCCAAGGTTGTTAAATCGATAAGGCCGAACGGCAAAATTAACATCACCGACCCATAAGGGCGGCAGAAACGATTGATTTCGGAGACTTTTATGAACCAGTTCTACTACGACGCAGTAACCAAGATGGAAGAGATGGGCTGTGATGAGGAGTACATTCAGGGCTGGCAGGCTGGTTGTCTGCAAAACCCAATGCGTGAAGAGCAGCGCGTAAACGAAGCTTACGAGGCAGGCTACGCAGACGGTGAAGAGAAGAGCACCGATAACTTTGGTAACTGGACGAAGTAATTTTTCCTTACCAATAAAAAAGCGGGTCTTGACCCGCTTTTTTTATGCCTTGAATCGGTGTTTATTCGTACAGATTCATCATTGCGCGCACCAGTTCCTTGTTAATTTCAACCCCATCTTTGTCCATCACCTGATCAATCACCCAGCGATTCTCTTGTGATGCTCCCATTACTTGCTGAATCTCATAACCTAAGTAACGCAGGAAAGGGTAAGAAGGGCCGTCATCGGTGTAATTGAAGTCGGAATATTCCTCACCGCGCTTGTTCATTTTTTCAATGAACGGCATCACATAATCACCAGAGCCAAGGATGTCCGAGCAATTTTCTTGCAGGTGTCCTGCTAAGTGCTTAGCGAGGGTGATGACGAGTTTGCGACGAAGGTCATCTGGCATGTCAAAACGTAAGTGCGCTAGACGATCGACGATTTGTAATTGGAAGATCAGATATTCGACGATGACATCCATGCGTTGCTCGTCAGAGTCATAGATGTAATCTTCGCCGTGCAGATTGATAGCTTTATCTTTTGCGATGCGCCAACTGATAAAAGCTAACGCGCTTGCGATCTCGTCAACAGAGCGTTCTGCGCCATCATCATGCCATCGGCTTTTGATTCGAAGTGCCATAGTTACCTCAAGATGTCTTAACAATGATTATCGCCGATCTGAAATCTGACCATCCTCACGTTCTATCCCGTTTTTATTTTCGAAGGGCGGCGAAATCCAACATGCGTTGAATCGAATGCACAGCTTGTTCCCGGACGGATGACTCGATAAAAATTTCACCGCTGCGTTGTAGCAGGGTTGTTTCAAGGTTCTGCAATGCATTCATTGCCATCCATGGGCAGTGTGCACAGCTTTCGCAGGTTGCGCCTTCACCAGCGGTGGGCGCGGAGATAAGTTTTTTGTGCGGAGCTTGTTGTTGCATCTTCCAGAAAATGCCATCGTCCGTGGCAACAATGAATTCATCTTGTGGCATCTCACGTACAGCGTTAATCAGTGCCGTTGTAGAGCCTACAAGGTCAGCTTGATTGATGATGTCATCTGGTGATTCGGGGTGCACCAAAACAGCAGCCTCGGGATGCAGTTTTCGTAAGCGCTCTAGAGCAAATCCTTTAAATTCTTCATGGACGACGCAGCTGCCATTCCAAAACAGCATGTCTGCGCCAGTCATTTTTTGCACATAAGCACCGAGGTGTTTGTCCGGTGCCCACAAAATCTTTTTACCTTGCGCATGTAGGTGTTCAACAACATCCAGTGCGATGCCTGATGTCACCATCCAGTCGGCACGTGCTTTTACTGCAGCACTCGTATTGGCGTAAACGACTACTGTGCGATCAGGGTGTTGATCACAAAAGGCAGAAAATTGATCAATTGGGCAGCTTTCATCTAGAGAGCAGGTCGCCTCAAGGTCTGGCATCAAAATGGTTTTCTCAGGATTGAGAATCTTTGCGGTTTCACCCATGAAGCGCACACCGCAGACCAATAATGTTTGCGCACTGGATTGCGAACCAAAGCGCGCCATCTCGAGAGAGTCGGCAACACAGCCGCCGGTTTCTTCAGCTAAGGCCTGAAGATCAGCATCCACATAGTAATGAGCAACAAGCGTGGCATTTTGCTCTCGCATTAAAACTTTGATGCGATCTTTCAGTGCTTCTTTTTCAGACGCAGAAAGGGAGGGCCAAACAGGATGCGCTGGCACATGAATTTCGGGCACGTTGGGTGCTGCTGACGTGTTCAATGAATTTCTCAATTTGCTTTACGAGTCTGTAGCGATCGGCCAGAGCCATGCGGCTCCTCTGACGCCACTCGAATCACCATGAACTGGCGGTTTTAGTTGTGTTTTCAGTGTATCTGAAAAGACATAACGCGGCAGACGGCGAGGCACTTCATTATAAAGGGTTTCTACATTCGATAAGCCTCCGCCAAGCACTATCACTTCTGGATCGACGATGTTGATGACCTGAGCAAGACAGCGCGCCATGCGATCGTAGTAACGATCGAGCGTTGCAAGAGCTTCTTTTTCACCTTGCATAGCTTGTCGGGTAATTTCATCAGCTTGAAGCTTGCCGCCATGGTCGCGCGCAAGTCCGGGGCCTGATAGCCAGGTTTCAACGCAACCCTGTTTGCCGCAATAACACTGTGGACCGGGTAATTCATTATCTTGCGGCCAGGGTAGCGGGTTGTGTCCCCATTCGCCGGCAATAGCGTTAGGGCCTTGAAGTAATTGCTTGCGGATGACCAGTCCGCCACCTGTGCCTGTCCCTACGATCACACCAAAAACGGAGTTGGCATCTTTACCGGCACCATCGCTAGCTTCAGAAAGCGCGAAACAGTCAGCATCATTCGCAACTCGCACTGGTCGCTGCAGTAACTCTTCGAGATCCTGCTGTAACGACTGCCCATTCAAACAGGTGGAGTTGGCGTTTCTCATCAAGCCTGTGTCGGGTGATGGAGCGCCTGGCGTGCCGATACCGATGGTGAGGTGTTTGTCGTCAGTGAGTTGGTCGATCAGTGATCTTATTTGTTCCAGAGTTTGTGAATAGTCACCTTGCGGGGTGTCGACGCGATGGCGCTGCAGTATGTCCCCCGAGTCGGCCAATAAAATGCCCTCAATTTTTGTTCCACCAAGATCGATACCGATGCGCATTTTTTTACTCTATAAAAATCGTTTTAATTTCAATCAGCTAAGTCGCTTATCTTGAATAAAAGTCAAGATTTCACCCCGAAAGAGGTGCCTCATAAGGGTTTTCTCAATTGCAATAACAGCCCCTATTGAAGGATAATCGCGTGCTAATTAGAACCTAGCAAGCACTTGGTTAAGTCGATTCAAAAAGGGATCTATTAACCTTTTGTTTTCAATAATAAAAGCGGTTTTTGGCGACGGGGAAAGCCAGAAATTGCAGAAATTAGGAAGAAACAGATGCGTCGTATTTTGTTGTCTGCAGCTTTTGCTGCTTTATCGTCACTGGCAGCCGCTCAAAATCCAATTCCAGCGTCAGACGACATCTTTGTAGTCGAGGCATCGACCGAACGTCCTACCATTGCAGTTGGCGGCACCGTTGTACCTTTCCGTGAAGTGACTTTCGCGGCGCAATTACCAAGTCGTATCAAAACGATAGCGGGTATCGAAGGTGATGCTTTTGAAGCCGGCAAGGTGCTTGTTGAGCTTGATGAAGCAGAGCTAAAGGCTAACCGATCAGCAGCGGTTGCGGCGTTAAATGCGGCTGAGGCTGATATGCGTAATGCGGGTGTGCAATACAACCGTGAGTTGTGGTCACCACAGCAGAAAGCAGCACCTGGTGGCATGGGTATTCCCAACTTGTTTGATCAAGTCTTCACGCGTCCGATGGAAGATTTCGTTGGCGGACGTGACCGTGATGCAGAGCGCAGCGCGGATCTTTATGCATCGACAACCCGCATTGAGCAAGCGCGTAGCCAAATCATGCGTGCGCAATCAGAAATTCAAGCCATTGATGCCAAGTTGCGTGATGCTAAATCGATTGCGCCTTTTGATGGTGTGATCATGCAAAAGATGGTTGAAGAGGGTGACACCATTCAGCCGGGCCAGCCAATGCTGACGTTCTCAGATGTCACTTGGCTTCAGGTTGAAGTCGATGTGCCAGCCCGTCTTGCACAAGGTTTGCAGGCAATGATGATCTTGAAGCAATCAGCATCGTTTGACGATCATCCTGAAGCGGTGGATGTGCGTGTTGCACAAATCTTCCCGATGGCTGATATGCAACGCCACACTATTAAAGTTAAGTTTGATATTCCACAGGGTGTCTCAAAGCCTGGTATGTACGCCAAGGTATTGATTCCTGATGTGACAGCGGCATCGTCAATGAGTCAGATGCCAGCGATCCCAAGCAGTGCGATTCGTTATCGTGGCAACCTACCTATTGTCTACGTGAAAAACATGGAGGGTTATCCAGAGTTACGAATGATTCGCGAAGGCAAGCATTTGGGTAATGGTCTAACCACAATCCTTTCGGGCATTGCGGAGGGCGATATGGTTTACGCCAATCCAGGTCCTGATATGTTGAGCCGTCCTCAGCGTAAAAACGTTCAAGAAGAAAAACAATAAAAGCCGGCTGAGCTATCAGGTAAGTTTGCATGAGCACTATAGATTCAAAAACATCTGAGCCAATGCAGTCAGGTGCTAATACCGAACAAAAAAGTTTAGGTATTGCCGGTGGTATTGCCAAGGCATTTATTAACTCGCCACTCTCTCCATTGCTCTATGTCGCAATGCTGTTGTTGGGCGTATTGGGTTTGATGGCAACGCCACGTCAAGAAGACCCGCAAATTGAAGTGCCGCTTATCGACTTGGTTGTTCAGTACCCTGGTGCAGATGCTTCCACAGTGGCATCTTTGGCGGTTCAGCCACTTGAGCGTCTGATGTTTGAGATCGATGGCGTTAAGCACGTGTATTCATCGACTGCTCGTGGCATGGGTATCGTCACCATCCAGTTTGAAGTGGGTGAACAGATGGAGTCATCACTTGTTAAGGTGAATGATAAGCTAGCCTCGAATAAAGATCGTGTTCCCGCTGGTGTTGTGCCACCTTTGGTTAAAGCAAAAAGTATTGATGATGTCCCTGCGGTCACTATGACCTTGTGGTCTGAGAAAGATGACAACGGTGATGGCATTCCCGATGTTGATGATTCGCAATTACGTCGTTTAGCCCAATCGGTACTGCAAGAGATTAAGCAGATCCCAGATGCTGGTGCGAGCTTTGTGGTTGGCGGTCGCGCAGAGCAGGTGACCGTTGAAGTATTCCCAGAGCGTTTAGCGGGCTTTGGGCTGAGTGTTGGTCAGGTTGCGCAAGCTATCCAAGCGGCGAATGTTGAAACCCAAATGGGTGGTGTTGAAAACGGTGGTGCTCATGTGATGGTTGTTTCGGGTGAGTTTTTAAGCTCAGTTGATGACATCAACCAGTTACAAGTTGGCTTCCATAACGGCGTGCCAGTTTATGTGTACGATGTTGCTGAGGTTCGCCAGGGCCCGGAAGATGCTAAACAAACAGTTGCGTATTACACCGGTGCGGCAACAGACCTTAATCGTGCAATTGCTGTGCCTGCGGTGACTATCGCTGTCGCTAAAAAGAAAGGTACCAATGGTGTGTCGGTGGCAGAAGATGTCATTGCACGGGTTGAATCACTTAAAGGTCGTTTGATTCCTAACGATGTCAATGTCAGCTTAACGCGTAACTACGGTTTATCAGCTAAGCAAAAAGTTAACGACCTTATCTTTAAGCTTTTCATAGCGACAGGCTTTGTTTTCTTATTGGTGTGGGCAGCATTCCGCGCACTTAAGCCGGCCATTGTTGTGTTGTTGGTTATCCCAGTCGTGCTCTTGTTCACGATTCTCTCGGCATGGCTGTTGGGCTTTACTATTGACCGGGTGTCGCTGTTCGCTTTGATCTTCTCGATTGGTATTTTGGTAGACGATGCCATTGTTGTCGTCGAGAACATTTATCGGCGATGGCTTGAAGCGAACTCTGTGGATGCTGAGACCGCGGTGGATGCGGTACGCGAGGTAGGTAACCCGACTATACTTGCTACGGGTACTGTAATTGGTGCCTTACTACCGATGGGCTTTGTCAGCGGCATGATGGGGCCTTACATGATGCCAATCCCAGTGCTCGGCTCTGTAGCAATGGTGATCTCGTTATTCGCAGCTTTTGTGTTTACACCGTGGTTGGCGATTCATCCTCGATTCAAGCCGACCTTGAAATACTTGGAAGTGGCTGAGAAGCGCGAACACAAAGAAGCTGAATGGCTTGATGGCGTGTTCCGTTCTATCCTTATTCCAATGATCGAATACCCATGGAAGGCGCGCATGTTCAAGTTGGCCATGTGGGGCGTCTTCTTGGTGATGTGCTCGTTCTTCTACTTTAAGTGGGTGGCAGTAAAGATGCTGCCTTTGGATAACAAGCCAGAATTCTCTGTGGTTCTTGATATGCCAGAGGGTTCAGCTTTAGCTGTTACGGGTAACCAAGCACACCGTATTGCAGATAAGTTGCGTCGCATGCCAGAAGTGCGCGATGCGCAGATTTATGTCGGTACGGCGAAGCCATTCGATTTTAACGGCATGGTGCGTCACTACTATTTGCGTAAACAACCATGGCAAGCTGAGATTCAATTACAGTTGCTAGATAAGACTGAGCGTTCACGTTCGTCTCACGAGATTGCGGTTGATGCGCGTGCGCAGGTGAAAGAATTGCTCGCTGGTACGGGAGCCAAGTTCTCAGTGGTTGAGATGCCACCGGGACCGCCAGTCCTTCAATCAGTTGTTGCTGAGGTGTATGGACCAGATGCTCAAACGCGCCGTCAGGTTGCTGCTGATTTAACCGAGATTTTTGCTAAGACGGATAGCTTGGTTGACGTTGATAACTACATGCGTGAGTCATATGACTATTGGCACTTTGTGGTCGAGACCGAAAAAGCACAGCGCCGTGGTATCTCAGTCCAAGATATTAACCGTGAGCTTGCGATGGCTTTGGGTGGATATGTACTCGGCGATGTTAAGCAACGTGCCGGTCATGAGCCTGTGAATATTGTGGTTCAAATCCCAATGGCTGAGCGCTCTAACATCTCTCGTTTGGGTGATATTTTGGTCGGTACGCCTAAAGGCTCTAGTGTCCCATTGCGTGAGTTAGGTCATTTTGAGTTACGTGAAGAGGACCACCTGATTCACCACAAGGATTTGCGTGCAGTTGAATATGTGGTTGCTGATGTCGGTGGTAAGTTGGCTGCGCCTATCTATGGCATGTTCCAAGTGCAAGACAAGTTAATGGAAGTCGGTTGCCAGACTCCAGATGGTCATTCTTTGTGTGACAACATCAACTGGACAGCACCACCTGAAGATGACTCTAAATCAGGTATTCAATGGGCAGGTGAGTGGACGGTTACCTACGAAACCTTCCGTGACATGGGTATGGCGTTTGGTGCAGCACTTGTATTGATCTACATTCTCGTGGTGTGGGAGTTTGGTAACTTCCGTATTCCTGCTTTGATCATGGCGCCGATTCCGTTGACTTTGCTCGGTATCATTCCGGCGCACTTGGTGTTCTTCCAGATGGGCTGGGGTGGTGAGTTCACTGCAACATCGATGATCGGTTGGATTGCCTTGGCAGGTATCATTGTGCGTAACTCAATTTTGCTGGTGGACTTCTCGGTTCATTTGATTCGTCAAGGAACACCGGTGGTAGAGGCGGTGATTACCTCGTGTAAGACGCGTACTCGCCCGATTGTGATCACCGCGTTAGCTTTGGTTGCCGGTTCATCGGTTATCTTCTTCGACCCAATCTTCCAAGGTATGGCGATATCACTTGCTTCGGGTGTGTTGGTATCGACGGTATTGACTTTGATTGTGATTCCTTTGGGTTGTGTGCAGGCCGCTGACTCTTTATGTGAAGTGGCGGGCGTTGATTGCCAAGAGAAAAACTTGCTGCCATCCCAAACTAAGGGTCAAAACTCAGCACCAGGTGCTGAGTCTTCTGGTACACCACTGTTAATGAAGCTTTGGTCTGGTTTGATGTCGCTTGTCTTTGCGGTGATTGGTATCGTGACTTGGATCTTGGATTTGTTTAAGCGCAAACCAAGTTCACCACCACCTGCGCCAAGCCCAACATCGTCACCTCTTACATCGTCTGAGGCGCCTGCAAGTGAATCTTCGGATGAACCGGAAGTCAGTTCAGCCTCGGCAACGAGCGATATGTCAGGCAGTCGATTCGGTAGCCGCTTGGATACACCCAAAAAGCGTCCGGTAAATGAGTCTACTGAGGCGGAAGATGATGCAGATGAGCCTGCGCGCTCTTCGTATCGTCGCGGTATTCGCTTGAAGTCTGACGAAGACTAATTTTTGAAAACTTAGGGCATTTGCCGAGTGCGAATGACCCTGAGTTCAGGTTACAATTTCCTCAAGAACTCACGGCAGTGAACACTGCAAGGGTAATTGATCTGAAAAGACGTCCGCTGACGCTGTTGGTACTGACTCTTTTTGGTGTTTCGAGCTTGCTCAGCGCCAATTGGTGGCCTTATTCACAGTCGAAAAGTGGACGTTCGTTTGAAGAGCTTCGGCCAATCAGTCCAAAAACTGTGCAGCCAATAAAGCAATACAACACTGCTTCACAATGGCGTCCAACACAACGTGCATTTGTGCAGCCATCACCAATCTATTCACGCAACGAGCGACAGGCTCAGATGCGACCCATAGAGAGTGATGAAAAAATGATTATGCCGCCGGCTGATCCTCGTTTAATTACGCGGGCACCAGAGCATTCACAATTTCGACCTTTGGGACGCTCTCAACAAGAACGTTCTTGGGTAACGCCGAATACGGTAGGGCAATCACGGCCAATACGGCCAGTGTATGTTCCGATTCCGGTATGGATTTATCCAGCATCACCCTATGTGATGCCAATGATGCCACCCCCTTATTGGGGCCGTTGGTGAAGTAGTAAATAGGCCTTTGGGCTGGATTTAAGAATTAGAGGGCACACATGTCTCACCGCTGGTTTAAGCCAACTTTGATTTCGATGATTGTTGTTACTATCCCGATGCAAGTGGCGTTGGCTTATGGTCCTCAGTGGCGTCCATCAGGTATTAATCTGCAGCAGCAGATGCCACAGCAGCTTCCTCGAGTTGCACCGATTAATCGTGGTTTCCGTCCGATTGAGCCAACGATGGTGGCACAGGCTAACCAGGCACCAACTTGGCAGCCAGTAGCGCCGCGTTACCTACCGGTAGCATCACCTCAACCTGCCTTTACTCAGCAATTTGGTTGGCGTCCAGCGGCAAAGCCATTTTTGGTGCCAAAGCAAGCGCCGACTATGGCGATGCGTGAGCCAGAGAAGCCAAAGTTCACCTCAGCTTATTGGAGAATGGCAGAAAAAGTCCTTCCTAATGAGAATAAGCTTGGCGTGACAGCGTACCGTTGGCGTCCAGAATCTGAACCAGCAACGTCGGGTTTGATTGCACGTCAACAAGCTGAGCCGGCTCCAATGATGCCGCAGCCTAGTTATGCGCCTCAGTCATACTACCCAATGCCTCAAATGGGTTATGCAATGCCGTATGTGCCTCAGCCATACATGGCTGACCAACGACAGCCTCGTATGCACATGGCTCCGCCACCACCACCGGTATTTCCACCGCAGTTTCCAGTGGCGCCTCAGCAGTTCATGCCTTTTGCGATTCAGCCGGCAATCCCTTTGCCTCAGCCTCACTGGAGCATGATGGATCCTATGTTTGGCCGTATGCCGCGCTTCGGTCGTCAGACGATCCGTCCGGTTATTCCGCCGATGACGCGTGATTACGCGGCCCGCTGAGCCAGTAAACCTCTAGCATTACCTGATTTCTGGCCATTAAGTGCCTGATTTAAAATGATGCCCTGATGCGTTTCTTGTGCTAGTGTTATCCCTAATAAGCCCCTCAAACTAGAAGTATTTATGTTAGAACAGAATCAAAAGCCGGAAGAATCAGCTGTAACAGATGATATTTCTCGCTTAGCCTGCGCCCTCGAAGCGGACCAACTGCGCTCAGAATTGAGCCAGAAGCGTTGGGAATTGATTATCTATCCTTCTTTATTCGCTTTTGTCTTGTTGGCTTTGTATGGCTTTTATTTGGTCTACAACTTGCAAAAAGACGTGCATTACTTGGCGATCAGCGTTGATTCAAATATGACCACTTTGGCAAGCAATATGCAGAATATCTCGCAGAACATGGGTCAGTTAACCAGCAATGTTCGTGCGATGACGGTCAGTATCGACAGCATCGATAAGAAGGTTGGCACATTGGAGCCAATGTTGGCGAATATGACAAACCTGACTCAGGCGGCACAGGGAATGAATATCAACATGCACCGTATGAACCGCGATATTGGTCGTCCAATGCGCATGATGAATACTTTCATGCCTTGGTAAAAAGTCTTTCAAGAAAAAGCCGCTCGATGGAGCGGCTTTTTTGTGCCTGAAATAAATCCCCCTCAGCTCCTAAGAGCTAAGGGGTTGCGGAGAGGAGATCTATCCAGACATAGAATAGACCGCCTTACAGAGAGAAAGTTTCTTAGGCCGCGTTCGCTTGCTCGTTCTCGAGTGCTGCTTGAGCGGTTTTGATCTCAATGCGACGTGGCTTCATGGCTTCTGGAATCTCGCGAATCAATTCGATATGTAACAAGCCATCTTTCACTTCTGCGCCTGTGACGCGAACATGATCAGCAAGCTGGTAGGTGCGTTCAAAGCTGCGGTTTGCAATGCCTTGATGTAGGTATTTACGCTCAACGCCATCATGGCTTTTGTCGCCAGTGACTTTGAGTTTGCCGTCATTAACTTCAATTTCTAATTCATCAGTTGAGAAGCCAGCAACAGCCATGGTGATTCGGTAATCGTTATCGCTTACCAGTTCGATATTGTAGGGAGGGAAGTTTGAACCTTCGTGGCGACGAGCACTTTCCAATGCATCCGTCAGGCGATCGAAACCAACAGCGGTACGGAAAAGGGGTGAAAAATCAAAAGTTGTCATGTGAATGTCCTCTTAAAGCAACAGTTCGAAAAATCGGTGCGAATAAGCCACCGATTAAGACCCAACATGGCGTCTTAGCTAAGAAATGGGGTGCTTAAAAAGGATTTCAAGAGTCGGTTTAATTGAGCCAACGCACGAGATAGTAGATGCGCTGACTTTCAGACGAAACCGAAGGTCCATAGACAATGGCGGGGTGAAGATTTTTAGCTTCGTTTGCACCAGCATGTGCGTCTTCAATCGAATTAACGATTGTCACACAACCCTCTGGGAAGCGCTTACGCCCTTTGCGCGGTGTTTTGATCAATGCTGCACGTTCTTGTAGCGATTTCGATTCGGGATCAACGATTACCTGTACCATAATACTCAGTGTACTGAGCCGCGCTGTGTTTAGCGAGGTCAATTCAATAAGAGAGCATCACATGGATATAGCGGATATTCGTCGAGAGTTTCAATATGCAGGGTTGTCGCGTTACGGTCTGAATGAAAACCCGATTGAACAATTTGAAAAATGGTTCGTAGATGCACGTGATGCGAACTTAGATAACCCGAATGCTTTGAGTTTGGCTACGGTGAATGAGGATGGCTCACCTTCTTTACGTACGGTATTGCTCAAGGCCTTTGATGAAAAAGGATTTGTCTTTTTTACCAACTACGGAAGCCGTAAGGCTCATGACTTAGATCGTAATCCAAAGTCAGCGATGTTATTTCATTGGTTGGAGTTGGATCGCCAAGTCAAAATTCAGGGCAACGTGAGTCGCATTAGTACAGCAGAATCATTGGCGTACTTCACCTCACGTCCACGTGGTAGTCAGATCGGCGCATGGACTTCGCAACAAAGCTCACCCATTGGTTCGCGTACTTTGTTGGTACAAGCGTTTGAATCGATGAAAAAGAAGTTTGCTGAAGGTGAAATACCTCTGCCAGACTTTTGGGGCGGTTACCGTTTAGAGCCGTCAGTGATTGAATTTTGGCAGGGCCGTGAAAATCGTCTCCACGATCGTTTCGAGTTTCGCCGCCAAGGCGACGCATGGGATATTCAGCGCCTACAGCCTTAGTTGGCGTAATCCCAACTTTCCAGATGCTGCATCAATGGAAAGTAGAGCGCTAGCTTAATCGGGCGTTGATCAAACTCACTGATTAATCGCGCATAGTTTTCCAGTTGTTCACGATAATGTTCACGTTCTTGCGTTAAAAACGCTGGCAGATCGTTTTGCGAATCTTCACTGGTTTTGTAATCCACAATCCAGCGTACGCCATCATCAACAAAGGTACGGTCAATAATAAAGTGTTCGATATTGTCAGCGAGTCGACTTAAGGCAAGCTCGCTCTGTGCTTCTGCATGCGAACTTAAAATCCACTGTCCTGTTTCGTCGTTGAGTGTTTGCTGTAACGCACGCTGTGCTTGTGCAACCGATCTATCGAGTTCTGCATCACTCACCCCTAAATGCATTAGGCCTGTAAGCAATGCATCCGCCAACGTATCAATGCGGGATGCGGGCCACTGTTTAACACCTTCATGGCTGATCCGTTCTAGGTAGCGATGTACTAAGGTGCCAATGTGGCGTGTTGCGTTGTCATTCCATTCAATATCGCTACGCTGCGCATGGCTTGCCTGTGTTGAGCTTGCAAGCTGCTCTGGAGCAGTAAAGACCCAGTTAGCCGTTAAGCATTGTTCTTGAGAGCTGTTCTGAGCACTTTCTTTAGGTGCTTCAGGATGGTGGATGACGGTGTCTGCAATCGATGACCAGAGGCGGTGCATCAGGCTGCTTTTATTCGGTGTTTTTAGGGCATCGGTTTTAGAGTCTATTTCTCCTTTGCCACATAGAATCAATTGATCCTTAGCACGGGTCGCTGCGACATATAAAAGACGTGCAATCTCATGCTGATCTTTTTGCTTATTTAAGCTGTTGATGTAACTGGCTATGGGGTCTTTGTCTGATTCGTAGGCGGCAATAGGCGCGAGCAGAAGCTGTTCTGACTTACTCTCATCGAGGCGTTGTTGCCAAACAAGTAACTCATGAGCATCTTTGCCCGGTTGTCGAGTCAGTCCCGGAAGGATGACGAGATCAAATTCAAGACCCTTAGCGCCATGCATGGTCATCAAATGCACAGGATTACTATCACTTGCGACAGTTTGCGAATAAAGCGAAGCGAGCTTGTTATCCAGTTGGGCAAAATCAAGCAGTCCATCGGTATCACTTAGTGATTCGATCAACTCAAAGTAATCACGTGCATCTTGTCGATCAGTATTGCTTGCTAGCGTTAAGCCACCAAGTAACGTCCAAATAGCCTCAAGTGTTTGGCGCAAGCTGCGTGCTGGGCGATAAGGCAGGTGTGGGGCAAGAATCGTCTCTAGATGGGAGAGGCGTTGTTGACCATCGTCGCTGAGTTGCTTGCTCGTCTGATCGCGGTGCATCTGTGTATACAGCGTGTCGTTACTGTAGCTTTCAGCGATTACGGCAATGTCTTTAATGTGCAACCCAACAAGCGGAGATCGCAAAAGCGATAACCAAGCTAAACGATCAGCAGGGTGCAGTAGGGCGCGAGTGAGGCTGCGAAGATCCATAACGGTGGCGCGATGAATAAGCGCTTCTATCTTATTGGCTTGCACCGGTATGTCAGCAAGCTTCAGTGACTCCACAATCAAATCGAGGTGACGGCGAGATCGAGCCAGTAATGCGATGCTATTGTCCGGATGGGTTTCACGGTATGACTGAATCTGTTGTGTGATGAAAGAAGCTTCAGCCTCTGCGTAACAAGCGGTATCAAATGTGTGAGTGTGGACGCTGATCTCATGACTAACAGGGTGAGCAGCATCGGATGGCGAATAACTGACAGCGCCTTCATTGCGATCATCATGAGTCGGAAACACCTTAGCAAAGGTGTGATTAACCCAGTCGATGATGCCGCCTTGAGAGCGAAAGTTCATGCTGAGCGTCAGCGGTTCCAATGAGATATCGCCCAATCCATTCTCTTGGGTTTGAAGGAATAGGCCCACCTCGGCTTGGCGGAAACGATAAATCGACTGCATGGGGTCACCGACGATGAATAGCGTGCGACCATCGTTAGGTAGCCATCCGGCGGTGAGTTGTTTAACCAGATGATATTGAGAAGTCGAGGTATCTTGGAATTCATCAATCAATAGATGTTGAAATTGGTAATCCAAGCTCAGTGCCAGATCGGTCGGTGACTCCTCGTCGCCGAGCGCTTGTAATGCACGTAACTGAATCTCGGAAAAATCGACCTTGTGATGTTGTGCAAACACATCCTGTAACTTTCTGACAGCGAAGTTAAGGCAGTACAGTAGATCAACGAGAATGGCTGTTTGATCATCGTTATAGTTACCTTGTGGCATGCTGCGCACTTCATCTAAGCGCTCTAGTAGGGCTGTGTCTCTAGCGATCTTGTCGATAATCGCGACAAGCTCTTCCTTCTGTTGTTTTTTCTCAGTAGGGAAGCCTATCTTGACGTTAATGCCACCTTTCTTGCGCGCAGTACCGTTTTTGGTCAGCACCATTTCGGCAATGCCGTACCATTTCGCAAGATCACTTCGAGTTGCTTTAGGCAACGCCGTATCATTCATAAAAGCGTGTTGTGGCAAAGAGGGATCGTTTAGGTTGTTGGCAGCAAAGTGTGTGAGCTCACATAGTGCATCAAGATCATGTGTGTCGATCAATGAATGGAGTGTGCTGAGTTTGCTGTTAAGTACATCTTCAAGGGTGTTTTCAATCGAAAGGATATTGTCTGGCTCTAAGATGTTGAGCCATTGATCGCGTCGCGCCAGCATGCTGACAAGTAATTCACTGGCCAGTGACCAACGATTATCAAGATGCGATAACACGCCTTGTATGTAGATGCCTGTGTCAGGGTCATCAAGGCTGCTGAGCGTTGCTTTCGCGGCTTCTTCATAAAATGGACCGGCATTTTCTGTCACACCTGGTTGCGCGCCAGTGGTTGATAGCACGGGCATTTGACGCGTTAACTCGGCGGCTAAGCTGTCAAAGGTCTGAATGCGTAAGCGATTAGGATTGCGATGTAAGTGCCATTGTTGCGCGTCATCGTTAGCTAAAGCCGCACTAGCGAGCTGCCAGGTGGTTAACTTGTGCGCTTCGTTTGGTTTTTCACCGCGGGCAGATTCAAGGGCTTTCAAGATGCGCGTACGCATCTCTGCGGCGGCCTTGCGGGTAAAGGTGATGGCGATGATCTCTTCAGGCGCTGTTACTTGTGCCAGTAGCATCAAGTAGCGCTGTGTGAGTAATTCGGTCTTGCCAGAACCTGCAGGCGCTTGAACAATAAAAGATCGATTCGGCTTAAGTGCGGTCGATCGAGCAGCGGCATCACGAATCTGCATCATCGGCCTCCTCATTAAGGTGCGCCTGACTTATGCGGCATAGCGAATCGAGCTCGCAGTAATCGCAGGCATATTTTTTTGGCTCAACGTCAATGCGACCGCCGACTAATTCCTCTGCCAAATGATTAAGAGTGGTGTGCCAATGCGCTAACAAGTCTTCCCATGTGGCGAGTTGTTTATTGTCAGCGATTGCTTTGGCGCCGGTTAAACGTTGACCGTTATCCGCCAGGCCAATAAATATACTTTCTTTGGCGTGGACTTGCGCAATCGCTCCCGCGCTCGGGTTTTGCGTCGCCATCGCATACAAAGGAATTTGGCATTCGCTAGGTCGGTCCTCTATCCATTCATTAATACGATGTGTACGGCCTGTCTTGTAATCGATGACCGCGTGCGTGCCGTCGGAAAATTGATCTATTCGGTCGAGTTTAATCTTCAGCGTGAGCTCACCCAGTTTGATCTGAGAAGGATATTCCAATGCAGCGATTTTCCATTCCGAGGGGCGTGATGCTTCAAGTGAAATCCATTCATGAAAAATTCTTTTCAGTCTTTGTGATTCGAGTGACTGAAAACTAGGGGTAAAGATATCTAATCGTGTTTTAGCATGCTGTTGCAGCGAGGTTTCAATGGAGCTATCAATAATTCGTGATAGCTCATCGGGCGTCAGTGACTTAAGTGTTTGACTGCTCGGGATCTGTTTAAATAGTTGCTCTAATGCGCTATGCATGATGTTGCCGGTAAGCATTGCATCAGGATAGGGTGCTAAGTCATCGAGGCTTTCAGCATTTAAGCGATAACGTGCAAATGCTTTAAACGGGCATTGTGCTTGTGCAGAGACAAGGCCTGATCCGCCTCTGAATTCATTCACAGGTACCACTGCTTCAAGCGCGGCGAGTGGTTGGCTTTTCTCATGGGTAGCGGCACCTTCAATCGGATCAGCATCAGATGTCTGGTGCTGCCACTCAGGCCAATCGGTGATCAGTGGTGATGGGCGTTGTTCTGCATCATCACGAAACGCGGTGTAGCTAGCGATTACGTGCTTTGCGTGTCCGCGTAACTGATCTAACAAACCGGCCGCATACTTAAGTTCGCGTTCATGCGACGCATTAGGCATGTCATGTTCGCGCTGTAATCGTTTGGGTAGCCAGGGATTTGGGTTTGGTGAAGCAGGCCAATGTTGATCATCCACACCAAGAAACCAAATCGCATCAAAATGTAGGCCGGCAGCCTCTAGTACACCCAGAACGTGAATTGATTGAGGTGCGGTCTTAGCCTGAAAGGTAATGCTTTGTGAAAGCTGAGTGAGTAATTGATGTGCTTGAGGCAGTGTTAGGTTTTTTTGCACACGTTGTAGGCCGGCGTATTCACTGAGTAGCGTTTTAAAGCGTTCGGTTGTTTGATACTCAACGCTATTGATGCTGCGATCACCGGGCCAGCCAATAAGGTTAAGTGCATCTCGAAAAACACCTGCCCAATCAGCGGGCGATGTGCGATCCGTGTGTTCTTTAGCAAGCGAGCTGAGTTCATTAAGAATCGCGTGTAGCTTTGGGCAAGTTTCTTGCGCCTGGGTGGCTAAGAATGCCGTGCTTATGGTGATGAATTGTTGTGAGCGACAAGCCTTATCAAGTTGTGCTCTAGCATCCCATTCTTCACTATGTCCGCCAATGAAAGGCGAGCGTAGTAGGATGCTTACATGCTCAAGCGACATGGGTTTGGTGAACAACCATTGCAGTGCTTTCAGTGCATGATCGATGATCGGGTTGTCACTCAGTGGCTCGCCAAGTGAAATGTTAAACGCAGGATTATTGTTATTAGCGTTCAGGTAGTCGCGTGGGGTTAATAAACGTGACAACTGACGTTGCAAGGCGTGCTTATGATTTTGCAGGGCTGGACTCACAATCGCGACCTGAGCATTTGGCTCGGCCGCTATGGTGCGTTTAACCCATGAGCATGCAGCAAGCATTTCATCTTGTTCGTTATGAAAGCTCGCGCGTTCAGCTGGTGCTAAGGTTAATGTTTCAGTTGAGGCGCTCTCGAGTTGGCAGCCGCGTTGCTTGATTGATGCAATGAGTTGTTCTTGTTCCGGCGAGAATTGCTCAAAGCCTATCAGCTGAAGTGTTTTAGGAACGGGGATGAAGCCATCATCGATGCCAAGGATAATGGCAGCCGTTAGCTGACTCGCTGAGAGTAAATGATGTTTCTTACAGTGCGATTCAAAAGCTTTTTTCCAACGTAAAAAGAAGCGACTCTCTTCGGTACCCTCAAAATTAATATCGCTTTCATTGAGTTTCCAAGCGCAACTGCGTTGATAAGCTTCGTGAACGCTTTGTGCTGCTTTGTCTGGGCGGAGTAATGCCAAATCATCGCTATGTCGGCGGATAATGCTTTCCCAAATCAAGCGCTCTTGAAAGCTCGTCAATAAAACAGCCTCGATCTGACCTAAATCGACGAGAGTTTCATAGCAAGTGTTTAGCCATGTGCTCCAGGCTAAGATTTTTGGTGTATGCCATACCTTCGCTTTGTGAGATAGCTGTGATTCTTGGTTGCGAAGTTGCTCACGTGCCAGACGATTATTGACCGTAAGAATCAGCGTGTCGTCGTTGGGTGAGGTCATGAATTACGCTAGTCCTAAATCAGTCAATGCGGTAGTTAATTGGAATCGATCGTATGTCCAATAGAGTGCCACTGCTGCGATGGCAAGTGAACTGGGAATAACAATGACTGAGTGGTACCACGACTTATGCCGGAACCATAGCCCGGTGAAGACAAAGGCGAGGGTGATGACAGCAAGTTGTCCTACTTCAACACCGACATTAAAAGCGATTAAGGCGGTAGCAAAGGCATCTTGAGGCATGCCAAATTCAGTCAACACGCTCGCAAAGCCCATGCCGTGCAGTAAGCCAAAGGCAAAGACGAGTGCTAAGCGAGAATTCTCAAGCCTTTTATTCATCACATTCTCAATACCAACATAAGCAATCGATAACGCAATCAAAGGCTCCACAACTGACGCAGGTAATTGCACGATGCCATACATGGCTAATCCAAGTGTGATGGTATGTGCCAAGGTGAACATAGTGACTTGCCACAACAGGGGTTTGATCTGGGTGCTGAATAAATACAAGCCCAAGATGAATAATATGTGGTCGAGCCCCATCGGGATGATATGTTCAATACCCGCGACTAAATAATCAGCCATCACATCAAGCGTGCTGCGTGGGTTAGCCACTTCAGTGAGAGAGAAGGGCTGTGAGGGTTTGTCATGGCGTAGCCATTGATGCTGTGACCAATGATATTCATCGGTGGTTTTATTCACTTGGCGAACGCGCACCGCGTTATCGCCAAAACTCGCTGGGTAATACCAGGTCATCGATTGGGCATCATTCGGCACTTTACCAATTAAATGCACCACGCTGGTCCGTGGCACCTTGGTATAGCCACGTTCAGGAATAACAATTTCTCCTAACTCAAAGTCGCTTTTGCGTGAGTCGAAACGGATCTCGATATTCTCGAGTAAAGTTTTGTGAAAAGGTTCAAAAGCTTTGCGCAGATCCTCGGGATCCATTTCACGAAAATGGTCATACTCGTCGGCGTTGGGTGCTTCTTGGGTGTTTCTATAACGGGCATTGATGCCGGTAAGCAGAGCTTCGAGCGAGGTGCGCAGCTCGACATCGTAGGTGCCATCGCTAAAGACACTGATCTCGACTAGAGCTGGCTTTACAACATCAGCCTGACTGTTGGAGAACAGTGAAATGAGAGCCAGAAAAAGAGCGAGTGATAGAGATTTGCGCATTGAAAACCAGGCTTGCTTTAAAAATTGTAGGGTGAAGCGTATAAATACTTATCTTATCAGTATGTCGTAGGGTTTTAGGCTCGAATAATGGCTGCTACCACTCTGATGTGCTGATATATTAACTGGCGAAATTAGACTGCCCAAAGGCAATAACAACAAGGAAACGAGCATGACTCAAAAAATCGACCGTCGTGATTTTCTCAAACTCATGGGTATTGGCGCAGCTGCCACTGCAGCCCCTTTTGCGGCTAACCAAGCCTTAGCTGGCTCTAAAGCGCCCGAAGGTTTCTATGACCTGCCAATGAAAGGCAATGTGCGACTTTTGCACATCACTGACGTTCACGGTCAGTTGCTTCCTGTTTATTTCCGCGAACCAAACGTCAACTTAGGTGTGGGTGATGCTTACGGTCGTCCACCACACGTTGTCGGTAAAAGGCTTCTCAAGGAGATGGGCTTAGAGCCAAACACCCCTGAGTCTCATGCGTACACCTATCTCGATTTTGATAATGCGGCATTGAAGTACGGTCGCACCGGTGGTTTTGCTCACGTTAAAACCCTGCTTGATCGTCTGCGTGATCAAGCGGGCGGTAAAGACAATACTTTGACTATTGATGGCGGTGACTTATGGCAGGGCTCAGGCACCTCATTGTGGACACGTGGTGTCGACATGGTTGAGGCGTCTAACATCCTCGGTTTGGATGTCATGGTGGGTCACTGGGAGTTCACCTATAAAGAAGACGAAGTTCTTTCTAACGTGACCTTGTTCAAAGGTGACTTCATCGGCCAGAACGTTCGAGTAAAGCCTGATTCATTATTTGGCGACGAATACCCAGCCTTGGTTGAAAAATACGATGGTCGAGGTCTGTTTGACGAAGATAGCGGCCACGCCTTCCAGCCTTACGTGATCAAAGAGATCAATGGCGCGCGCATCGCGATCGTTGGTCAAGCTTTCCCACGTACCGCAAATGCTAACCCTCAAGAGTTCTTCCCTGACTGGTCATTCGGTTTGCGTGAGGACGATATGAAAGATTTGGTGGCATCGATTCGTGAAAACGAAAGCCCAGATGCGGTGGTTCTGTTGTCACATAACGGTATGGATGTAGACATCAAGATGGCCGAGCGTGTGCCTGGTTTGAATGCTGTCTTTGGTGGCCACACCCACGACGGTATGCCTAAGCCTATCAAAGTGAAAAACGTTGATGGCGGTGAGTGTTGGGTTACTAACGCGGGTTCTAACGGTAAATACGTTGGTGTGATGGACTTTGATATTGCTGATGGCCAAATCAAGAACATGACCTACAACATGTTGCCCGTTTTCTCAGATTGGTTGCCAGAAGATAAAGAGATGGCGGCTTACTTGAAGCAAATGCGCTCAACCAAGTACGACGAGAACATCGTTGAGTCACGTCGCTCAGATTCTTTTTACAGCAAAGACCGCTTAGGTAAGACCTACGAAGAGATCTTGTCGGAGAAGCTCGCGATCGCTGACCGTCTGCTCTACCGTCGCGGTAACTTCATGGGTACATGGGACCAAGTGTTGTGTAACGCATTGCGTTGGGAGCACAAAGCGGATATCGCGCTATCAGCCGGTGTGCGTTGGGGTACCTCAACCCTTAAAGGCGACTGGATCACTATGGAAGACGTGATGACCCAGTGTTCAATGACCTACGCTGAGACTTATGTCAGCGAGATGACCGGTGAAGAGATTCACAACATGCTCGAAGGTGTTGCGGATAACCTGTTCGATCCAGATCCATACCTGCAGTCAGGTGGCGACATGGTGCGCGTCGGTGGTTTGGACTACACCATCGATCCAAGCAAAAAGCTTGGTGAGCGTATTACTAACATTGTGTTGGATGATGGCCGTAAGCTTGATGCAAAGACCAAGTACAAGGTCTCTGGTTGGGCAACCGTTAACCGTACGCCAGAAGGTCGTTTGATGTGGGACGTGGTGCGTGACTACATCTTGGCAAACAAGAGCAAAGATAACGTGCTGCGCCTGCCGAAGATCAATGATCCTGAGTTGATCGGTGTGATGAGTAATCCAGGTATTGCGGATTACCAAGGTAAAGCGAGCTAAGTTTAGCCAAAACAGAAAACCGAGGCACAGGCCTCGGTTTTTTTATGCCTTTAGTTTGCGGTCATGTTCGCTAAGCGTTGCCGTAATTGCTTGGCCGCATCCGGTGAGCCCTCGGCCCACATGTTCGCCAGCAGGCCGATCAACTCTCGTGCCGCGCCTTCACGAAAGTCCGGTGCTTTTTCTTGAATCGTAAACAAATGCTCAACCGCCTCGTCGCTGTTTAAGCGTGCTAATTGACAAAGGGCTAAATCAAAGTGTGCTTGCCAGTTATCAGTATCGCTAATCACTTGCTGGCTAAGTGACTCAATGCCCGCGGTTTTTTCTGCAAGATCCACAAAGCGCAGTTGGTTGACGATGCTTTGTCCCAAACCATCTTGTTTTACCTTATCTGGTAAGCGAGCAAACAAATCTTTGGCTTGCGCCCATTCCTCGATATCTAAAAAGATCTGCACCATATCTAAAGCGACCCGCACATTGCTTGGGTCGCTTTGAATGGCTTGGGTGAGTAACAAAATCGCTTGTTGCGTATTGCCTGCCATATGCTCAGCACGTGCTTGTTCACGCAGATCATCTGACTGGCGATAAATGCCGTACTGTTTAAGCAGCGCGCGTAGGTCGGCTATTTGCAGTTCACCGACTTCACGGTGAACCTCTTCGCCATTGCGTAACACAACCAACGTAGGAACATTCTCAATTTTGTAGCGATCACGCAGGCCTTGCTGCTCATCAATGTCGATCTTGGCAAGAATGAACTTGCTTGCAAATTCTTGTGCCAGATCGGCAATCCGATCAGAGGTGGCAATGCACGGGCCAGACCAAATGCCCATAAACAACGCTAAAACAGGGATCTGATGGGAATTTTGTAGGGCAGAGCTATCGAAGGTGCTCTCAGAGAGTTCAAAAATGTAGACAGGTTTCGACATGATGTCATCCGATACTAAAACAGCACACATTATAAAGTTCGCTAAGTAGGTGACAAATCGGATAATTTTGGGTTTAATGCAATTGAGGACGCTATTACGGTCCGTGTCTTAGCCTTGAATGCATTGATGATTAGTTACGCACTCAAGCGATATAACGATAAATGACACAATAAAATCGAGTTCTTCCCAGACCGTAGCCCCGCGCATGTGTGTGGCAGGAAGACCCCGGAGAAACTGACAATAATGACTTTTGAGCAGCTCGGCCTGAACGCCGATATATTGCGTGTATTGGAAGCAGAAGGCACAACTGAGCCAACTCCAGTACAAGAGCAAGTAATCCCTCATATCCTTGGCGGCAAAGATGTACTCGTCGCAACTCAAGTGGATCCAGGTAAAAGCGGCAGCTTTACGTTACCGATTATGCATCGCTTGATGACGGATAAAGAGGACGATAAACCGAACCTTCGCGCACTTATTCTTACGCCAACGCGTGAGTTAGCCGCGCAGATCACCGAAGAGATTAAGGAACAATGCCGTGAGCTATCACTGCGTTGGGCTGTTGTCTTTGGTGGTGTCCGTATTGGTCCACAGATCGGTCGCCTAAAACGTGGTGTAGATCTGGTGGTGGCAACGCCTGGTCGTTTGCTCGATCACGCGGACAAGCAGACCATTGATTTATCTAGCATCGATATGTTGGTCCTCGACGAAGCTGACCGCATGCTTGATATGGGCTTTATGGAAGATGTCGATAAAGTGCTCGCTTTGTTGCCAGAGCAGCGCCAGAACATGATCTTTGCCGGCACCATGAACGATGCGGTTAAAACGCTATCGGATAAGTTATTGAAATCACCAGAGGTGGTCGAG
>CBFHYJ010000009.1:0-43683 GCA_965659945.1 Sedimenticolaceae bacterium
CCGAGCTGGAAACCCTAATTAAAAAAGCTGAGACCGCGGTTAACCAAGCAGCCGATTTGCGCGCTTTGGATGAGATCCGTGTTGAGTATCTTGGTAAGACCGGTGTGATCACCGATCAACTCAAACAATTGGGCAAGCTGCCTGCGGAAGAGCGCAAGACAGCGGGCCAAGAAATTAATAAAGCTAAGCAGATGCTGCAGGCAGCGATTGAAGGTCGTAAGACGGCGCTTGAAACAGCAGCATTAGCTGAGCGATTGGCGGCTGAAAAGATTGATGTCAGTTTGCCAGGTCGTGGTGAAGCGAACGGTGGTTTACACCCTGTGACGCGCACTATGCAACGTATTCAACAGATCTTTGGGGGCGCAGGTTTTGAAGTTGCGACAGGTCCTGAGATCGAAGATGACTTCCATAATTTTGAAGCATTAAACATTCCTTCGCATCACCCAGCACGTGCGATGCACGATACCTTTTATTTTGAAGAAGGTACCTTGTTGCGTACGCACACATCACCGGTGCAGATCCGCGTGATGAAAGATGCTGAGCCACCGGTCAAGGTGATCGCGCCAGGTCGTGTCTATCGTTGCGACTCTGACTTAACCCATACGCCTATGTTCCATCAGGTCGAAGGCTTTATGGTGGATGAGCATGTCACCTTTGCAGATCTAAAAGGCATTTTGAATGCCTTCTTGCACACCTTCTTTGAGCGTGATGATTTGGATGTGCGTTTTCGTCCGTCTTACTTCCCATTCACTGAGCCATCTGCAGAGGTGGATATCCAATGTGTGATGTGTGGTGGTGATGGTTGTCGTGTGTGTTCGCACACCGGTTGGCTTGAGGTGCTTGGCTGCGGAATGATTCACCCAGAGGTGATGAAGCACGTGGGTATCGACAGCGAAAAATACAGTGGCTATGCATTCGGCATGGGTGTCGAGCGTTTAGCGATGTTGCGCTATGGCGTTAACGATTTGCGCTTGTTCTTTGAGAACGATCTGCGCTTCTTAAAACAGTTTGCTTAATCACTGATTTTAATATCAGTTACGAAAGACAAAGGATTATACGATGCGATTCAGCGAAGCCTGGTTGCGTGAATGGGTTAACCCATCAATTGATACACAAACCTTAGCTGACCAGCTGTCGATGGCAGGTCTTGAGGTAGATGCGGTTGAACCTGCGGCACAAGAATTTAACGGCGTCGTTGTTGGCGAAGTATTGAGCCGTGAGCAACATCCGGATGCCGATAAGTTGAGCGTTTGCTCAGTCAATATCGGTACCGATGAGCCATCACAAATTGTGTGTGGTGCTAAAAATGTGGCTGCCGGCATGAAGGTACCAGTTGCGACATTAAATGCGCGTTTATCGCCTGAGTTTAAGATTAAGAAAACCAAACTGCGTGGCGTTGAGTCACTCGGCATGATTTGTTCTGCTTCTGAGTTAGGTTTAGCTGAAAGCAGTGATGGTATTTTGCCGCTACCGGCTGATGCGCCCATCGGTATGGATATTCGTGAGTACATGGATCTGAATGATCAATGTATCGAAGTGGATCTGACACCTGATCGTGGTGATTGTTTAAGTGTGGCGGGTATTGCGCGTGAAGTAGGCGTGATTAATCGCTCGCCATTAACTGTGCCTGAGATTCCTGATGTTGCCGCATCGATTGATGATGTTCGTGATGCGAATGTCATCGCGGCGAATGCATGCCCACGTTATTTAAGTCGTGTGATTCGCGGAGTTAATAAAGGTGCAACCACACCTGATTGGATGGTTGAGCGTTTGCGTCGTAGCGATGTGCGCTCTATTTCACCGATGGTTGATATCACTAACTATGTGTTGCTTGAACTTGGTCAGCCAATGCATGCCTTTGATGCAGCGAAGGTGAGTGGTGCTCTGCAAGTGCGCATGGCGAATAACGGTGAGAAGCTGACCTTGCTTGATGGCGCAGAAGCGACCTTGCGTGATGACACCTTGGTGATTGCGGATGATAACGGTCCGCTAGCAATGGCTGGTGTGATGGGTGGTGAGCCTTCATCGGTTACCGATAGCACTGATGATATTATTTTTGAATCAGCGTTTTTTTCACCCTTAGTGATTGCGGGTAAAGCGCGTAGTTATGGATTGCATACCGATTCATCACATCGCTTTGAGCGAGGTGTGGATTGGCAGCTGCAACGGACTGCAATGGAACGTGCAACCGCATTGGCACTTGAGATTGTTGGCGGTGAAGCCGGTCCAATCAACGAAGTGGTTTCAGAAGCTGACTTGCCGAAGTTGACGCCAATTGGTTTGCGTCGTGAGCGTATTGGTCGCGTATTGGGTATTGAGATTGATGATGCGAAGGTTGCCGACATTCTCGAGCGTCTAGGTATGCAAGTCACTGCAACAGATGATGGTTGGTCTGTGGTTGCGTCAAGTGCACGCTTTGATATGTCGATCGAGGTTGATCTGATCGAAGAGATCGGTCGTATCTATGGTTACGCGAATATCCCTGCAAATTTAAATGCGGCACCGGTCAGTATTGTGTTGCAACCTGAGAATGCCTTTGTGCTCGATAAAGCTAAGGCGACTTTGGTGTCACATGATTATCAAGAGGCGATCACTTATAGCTTTATCAGCGCAGAGATGGCTGAGCTGATTACACCGGATGCAGAAAAGATTGAGTTAGCTAACCCGATCTCGGCAGATATGTCGATCATGCGTGCCAGCTTGATCCCTGGTTTATTGAATACGGTGAAGCACAATGTCGCACGTCAGCAAGAACGTGTACGCATCTTCGAAAGTGGTTTGAGCTTTGAGCGTATCGACGGTGAGTTAGTGCAGCGTCAACGTTTGGCGGGCGCGGTGTGTGGTCCTGCGGGTATTGAGCAGTGGGCACAGCCTCAACGCAAAGTGGACTTCTATGACCTTAAGGGTGATCTCGAGGCCGTGCTTTCGCAGGTTGCTTATATCAATGAGTTCAGTTTTAACGCGGGTGAGTTCACTGCCTTACACCCAGGTCAGTGTGCACGTATCACCCGTGGTGATCAGCACGTAGGTTGGATTGGTATGGTGCATCCGCAGATCCAACAGAAGCTTGATTTGCCAGCGACTTTTGTTTTCGAGGTGGCTTTGGATGTGATCGAGCAGGGCAATGTGCCGGCATTCGAACCTTTGTCCAAGTTTCCATCGATTCGCCGCGACTTCGCAGTGGTGGTCAATCGTGACGTGGCTGTTGGCGAGATCTTAGAGGCTGCTCGGAAAGCCGCGCCAGCCGTGGTGAAAGCTGTTCAATTATTCGACGTTTACACCGGTGAGAATGTCGATGCAAGTTCAAAAAGTCTCGCTTTGAGCTTGATTTTACAAGAGTTTTCGCACACTCTTACCGATCCTGAAGTGGACGCCGCGAGCGCTAAGATACTGGCAGCTCTTGAAGAACAGTTTGGCGCTAAACTTCGCGACTAATACGACTCAAGGATTTTCGACATGGCTTTAACGAAAGCAGAAATGGCTGAACAGCTCTTTGAAGAGCTAGGTTTGAACAAGCGCGAAGCAAAAGACATGGTGGAGATGTTCTTCGAAGAGATTCGTTCTTCTTTGGAAGGTGGTCGTCAGGTGAAATTGTCTGGTTTTGGCAATTTTGATCTACGTGAGAAGAATCAGCGTCCAGGTCGTAATCCTAAGACCGGCGAAGAGATTCCCATTTCGGCTCGCCGCGTAGTGACGTTCCGTCCGGGTCAAAAATTGAAGGCTCGTGTCGAAGCCTATGGCGAACAACAAGAACAAGCAAAGCAAGCAGCCGCAAACTAATCTTAAATGTTAGATCCAGCAAGCAGTAATATCGAATTACCCGCAATCCCAGGCAAGCGTTACTTCACCATTGGTGAGGTCAGTGAATTATGTGCCGTTAAGCCACATGTATTACGTTATTGGGAGCAAGAATTTCCATCACTCAAGCCCGTTAAGCGTCGTGGTAACCGTCGTTACTATCAGCGTCATGATGTTGAGTTGATTCGTACCATCCGTGGTTTGTTGTACGAGCAAGGCTTCACAATTGGTGGTGCGCGTCAAAAGCTCGAAGACGATGCGGCAGGTTCATCAAGCATAAGTCCAGGCGGTGTGTCTTCAGCTATGTTGGCTGAAATGCGTGCAGAGCTTGAGTCAGTACTTGAGTTATTAAAAGCGCGTTAAGCTTTACAGAATTTCGGAGCGTAGCGCAGCTTGGTAGCGCACCTGCATGGGGTGCAGGGGGTCGGAGGTTCGAATCCTCTCGCTCCGACCAGATCATCGAAACCGCCTAACGGCGGTTTTTTTGTGCGCATCGTTTTAACTCTTTTATAGTTATCATCAACACTGAACTTTCTTCGAGGCAATCCAGTGATAGCTTTAAACGATTCTGACCTGTGGCGCTCAAAGGCCTATATCGATGGTGCATGGGTAGACGGGCATCGTCAGCAAACTTTTGCAGTGCTCAATCCATCATCACAAGAGCGTTTAGTTGATGTGGCCGATTGTGATGGGCAAGACACGCAGCTTGCCATTGAAGCGGCGAACCGTGCGTTAGTGAGTTGGCGTGCGTTGTTACCGGCAGAGCGTAGTGCGATCTTGCGACGTTGGTATGACTTGATTGTGCAGCATGCAGATGATTTGGCGCGGATCATGACCTTAGAACAAGGTAAGCCGTTAGCCGAAGCCAGAGGTGAAGTGATTTATGGTGCCGGTTTTGTGGATTGGTATGCCGATGAGGCTAAGCGTATTAATGGTGATGTGCTACCAACCACGCATCATGACAAGCGCTTGATGGTGCTGAAGCAAGCGATTGGTGTGGTTGCAGCGATTACACCGTGGAATTTCCCCAGCTCAATGATTACCCGTAAATGTGCACCAGCGTTAGCGGCAGGGTGTACTGTGGTTCTTAAACCTTCAGACCTGACGCCTCTAAGTGCGTTAGCGCTAGCTGAGTTAGCAGAGCGTGCAGGTATGCCAGCTGGCGTGTTCAATGTGATCACCACACAAGATGCAGCATCTGTTGGGCAGGTCATGACAGCTAGCCCCATAGTACGCAAGCTATCGTTCACTGGCTCAACCGCGGTGGGTAAGTTATTGCTACGTGATTCCGCGGATACCGTTAAAAAAGTGTCGATGGAGCTCGGTGGTAATGCGCCTTTTATCGTATTTGATGATGCGGATATCGATAAAGCGATTGCCGGTGTGTTGGCATCTAAGTATCGCAACTCAGGTCAGACCTGCGTGTGTGCAAATCGTATCTTGGTACAAGCGGGTATCTATGATGCCTTTGCGGAAAAGTTAGCGCAGGCGGTAACGGCATTAAAAGTCGGCGATGGTCTTGCTGAGGAGTCACAACAAGGTCCATTGATCAACGAGGCTGCATTACAAAAAATAGAAGGCTTGGTTGCAGATGCTTGCGAGCAGGGCGCGCGCGTGATTTGTGGTGGACGGCAACATGAGCTTGGTGGCACCTTTTATCAGCCCACCTTGTTAGCGGACGTAACAACCTCTATGCGCGTGGCTAATGAAGAGATCTTTGGCCCGGTTGCACCCTTGTTTAAATTTGAAAGCGAAGCTGATGCGATTGTGATGGCAAACGATACCGAGTACGGATTAGCCGCGTATTTTTATAGCCAAGATGTGGCGCGTATCTGGCGCGTATCAGAACAGCTTGAATACGGCATGGTGGGCATTAACGAAGGCATCATTTCAAATCCGACCACGCCATTTGGAGGCGTTAAGTCATCAGGCTTGGGTCGTGAAGGTTCAAGCTACGGCATCGATGAATACCTTGAGATTAAGTATCTCTGCTTGGGCGGCATGCAGTGAGTATGCCTCGAGCATTACTGCTCGATATGGATGGCGTTCTATATCGTGGCTCATCACCGATAGAGGGAGCCGCTGAGTTTCTTAACGCCATCTGTGATCGTCCGTTTCGTTTTATTACGAACAATCCTATTGCGACGCCTGAGCAAGTGGTGAGCAAAATGAAAGCAATTGGTTTGGGTGATTTTACTGCTAATGCAGTGATCACCAGTGCGCAAGCCACCGCGCGTTATCTAGCATCTGAAAAAGCCGACTTTCGTTTTTATGCCATTGGGGAGAAAGGCTTGTATGCAGCTTTATCCACTGCGGGCGTGGAGAATGACCAATCCGCTGATTATGTTGTCGTCGGTGAAGGTGCCGGATTGGATTACCAAACACTGAGTAAAGCGATTGCGTTAATCCAGCAAGGTGCGGTGTTGATCTCAACGAATCCTGATATCACGGTCGATGGTTTTATTGAGGGTAAGCCAGTGGTGTTGCCTGGCGGTGGAGCGTTAGTGGCACCCGTTGAAAAGGCGTGTGGGGTTAAGGCCATCACGATTGGTAAGCCTGAGCCTTTTTTATATCAAATGGCATTGGCTGATCTAGGTGTTGCAGCAAACGACTGCGTGATGGTCGGTGATCGACCTGATACCGATATCTTGGGTGCTCAGCGCTTAGGGCTTCAGACCGCCTTGGTTAGAACAGGGCGTTTTTCAGTCGACGAGCCATGGCCAGCTGAGCAAGCGCGACCTCATTGGGATGTGATCGATTTACAGCAGCTTTTGTTGGCGTGGACTTAAGCTGAGCTTTTGCACTTAACCCCCTGATTATTAGGGGCCTATAAGGTGATTTTTAGCCCGTTTTAAGAGCCTCTCTGGTACCATCATCAACCGCTAACATATGAATTTTTAATATTTCAGTCGTACTATTGTTAAATCAATGAGTTAGGGCTGGAGTTCTGCAGTACTGAAGAACAAAACATGATGAAAATTGGTGTTCCAACCGAGACTCAAACTGGGGAAGCGCGCGTAGCTTTAACGCCGGATATCGTCAGTGGCCTGGTTAAGAAAGGTCTTGGTGTTGTTGTCCAACAGGGCGCGGGCGAATTGGCCCATTTCCACGATGATGCCTATCGTGATGCCGGTGCTGAGATTGCAGATGCCGCGGCAGCTTTTGCTTGTGACCTGATTGCGAAGGTACGTAAGCCAAGCGTTGATGAAGTTGCATTGATGAAATCAGGTGCCGTGTTTATCGGTCAGGTTGAAAGCTGTGGCGATGATGATGCGATTGCTGCGATGCAGGCAAAGAACATTACCGTGGTCGCACTTGAGCGTGTGCCGCGTATCTCACGCGCACAATCGATGGACGTGCTGTCATCACAAGCAAACATTGCAGGTTACCGTGCGGTTATCGAAGCGGCAGCTCACTATGGTCGTTTTGTGCCTTTAATGATGACTTCAGCAGGTTCTGCTAAACCTGCACGTATTGTTGTTCTCGGTGCCGGTGTGGCGGGTTTGCAAGCGATTGCAACCGCACGACGTTTAGGTGGTGATGTGCATGCGTATGACATCCGTCCTGAAACCCAAGAACAAATCGAATCACTCGGTGCGAAAGCGATCACGCTAGACATTGGTGAGAGTGGCTCAGGTGATGGTGGTTATGCCAAAGAGTTATCTGAAGAAGGTAAAGCTAAGCAGCAAGCGATGCTCGCGGATGAGTTGGCAAAAGCCCACGTGATTATCAGTACCGCATTGATTCCATGTCGCCAAGCGCCTGAGCTGATTGTTGAGTCAGTGGTTGAGCGTATGCGAGAAGGTTCGGTGATTGTTGATATGGCGGCGGCGACCGGTGGTAACTGTCGTTTGTCAGAAGCTGATCAGGTTGTGACGAAACACGGTGTGGTGATTGTGGGTCATACCAACTACCCATCGATGATGCCGACCGACTCTAGTGCGTTCTTTGCGAAGAATATCGCGAACTTGCTTGGCATTATGTTGAACACCGATGAGGCTGTTACGCTAAATGATCTTGATGAAGATGAGATCACAGCAGCAGCGCAAGTAAAGCCAGAATAAGAGAGAGATCCCATGGCTGATACCTTAATTGCTTTATATGTTTTTGTGTTGTCGTGTTTTATCGGCTACTTCGTTATCTGGGGTGTAACTCCAGCACTGCATACACCACTTGTTGCGTTAACCAATGCGATCTCGGGCATCGTGATTGTTGGCGCTTTGTTGGTTACTGGTTTTCAAGAGGTGGGTACCACCGCTGAAATCATGGGCTTCTTCGCAGTGATGTTGGCATCGATTAACGTGTTTGGAGGGTTCTTAGTGACCAATCGCATGTTGTCCATGTTTAAGAAGAAAAAGAAGTAAGGGGCCAGCATGACACTTTCACATGATGTACAAGCGATCGCGTATCTGATCTCGGCAACTTTGTTTGTGTTGTCGCTGAAAGGTCTAACGCATCCTTCAACAGCGCGCCGTGGTAACACACTTGGTATGGCGGGTATGGCGATTGCGATTGTGGCAACGCTACTTGGTGCTGAAATTCAATCGTATGGTTTTATCTTGGCGGGTTTGGTCGCTGGTGGTTTGATTGGTGCGGTGCTGGCAGCGCGCGTGCAGATGACTGCGATGCCGCAGTTGGTAGCTGCACTACATAGCTTTGTTGGTATGGCAGCGGTGTTGGTTGCTGTGGGCACCTTCTTAAATCGCCAAGCCGAAGGCACGCTCAATGCGGTGCTGATGGGTGAGTTATCTGCCGGTATTGTGATCGGTGCGATTACCTTTACTGGCTCTGTGATTGCGTTCGGTAAGTTGCAAGGTTTGATCTCAGGTGCGCCTGTGCGTTTTGCAGGTCAGCATGCATTGAATGCAATGATTGCAATTGTGACCATTGGTTTTGCCGTTCACTTTGCGATGACGGGTTCTGAGTTCTCGTTAATCGCGATGACTTTGTTAGCCTTCTTGCTTGGCTTAACCTTGATCATCCCAATCGGCGGTGCTGACATGCCGGTTATCGTCTCGATGCTGAACAGTTACTCAGGTTGGGCAGCAGCGGCGACGGGCTTCACCTTGCATAACAACCTACTGATTATCGTTGGTGCGTTAGTTGGTTTCTCTGGTGCGATCCTGTCTTACATTATGTGTAAAGCGATGAACCGCTCAATCCTTAACGTCATCTTTGGCGGCTTTGGTAGTGAGTCAGGTGGTGGTGAAGAGAGTGCAGGTGCTGCAGCAGCTGAGAAGGGCGTTAAGTCAGCTTCAGTTGAGGATGCGGTTTACTGGATGGAAGATGCCAATCGCGTGATTATCGTGCCTGGTTACGGTATGGCAGTTGCGCAAGCGCAGCACGCATTGAAAGAGATGATGGAGCTGCTCGAGGCGCGCGACGTTGAAGTGAAGTTTGCAGTGCATCCAGTAGCAGGTCGTATGCCGGGCCACATGAATGTGCTCTTGGCGGAAGCTGATATTCCTTACGATCATGTACTTGAGATGGATGAGATCAATCCTGAATTTGCATCAACTGATGTAGTGTTGGTTGTGGGTGCGAATGACGTTGTTAACCCAGCGGCACGTACCGACCAGTCGAGCCCAATTTACGGTATGCCGATTTTGGATGCAGGTAAGGCAAAGAATATTTATTTCTTGAAACGTTCAATGAAGCCAGGTTATTCGGGTGTCGATAATCTGTTGTTCTACCAAGACAACTGCTCATTGGTCTTTGGTGACGCAAAAGATACGATTGAAGGTATGGTGACCTCGCTGAAAGGTGGCGGTCATTAATCAGACCTAACGGATCGAAGGCCTGCATTGCAGGCCTTTTTTAATTGAACTATGACTCAGCCGGATAACGACTACTCAGATTGCTTGTTGAAAGATCGCCATCTTTTACAACGTTGGGCAAAGACGTTGGAAAAAGGCGAGTGTGATGCTGAGTTACAGCAGAAATATACCGAGCGCTTAGCTCAATCACGCGCAGCCGTTGTTGCGCGTGAATCATCAGTGGTGCAGGTGACATTCCCTGCGGGCTTGCCAGTGAGTGAGCGTGTTAAAGAGATCAAAAAGCTGATCGCTGAGAATCAGGTGATCGTGCTGTGTGGTGAAACCGGTTCTGGTAAATCAACACAGCTACCTAAGGTTTGCTTGAGCTTGGGTCGCGGTATTTTTGGCCGCATCGGTCATACCCAACCCCGTCGATTAGCGGCGCGCAGTTTGGCTTCACGTGTTGCTTCTGAGATTGAGCAAGAGGTGGGCTTAAGCGTTGGCTATAAGGTTCGCTTTGCCGATAAGGTGAGTGAGAGCACCCGGGTTAAGCTGCTGACCGACGGTATGCTGCTAGCTGAGATTCAACGCGACAAATACCTCAACGAATATGACACGCTGATCATTGATGAGGCGCATGAGCGTAGTCTGAATATCGATTTCTTGATGGGCTATCTCAAATCATTGCTACCTAAGCGACCTGATTTGAAGCTGATCATTACCTCGGCGACGATTGATCCGCAGAAGTTTTCAAAACACTTTAATGATGCACCGATCATTCAGGTTTCTGGCCGTACTTATCCGGTTGAGGTGCGTTACCGACCACCACCTGAAGATGGAGAGAATGGTGGTATCGATCATCAGCAAGGTTTGATTGATGCGGTGAATGAATTATCGAGAGAAAGTCGTGGCGATATTTTGATTTTCTTTCCGGGTGAACGTGAGATACGTGAAGCGCGTGAGTTACTGCGCAAGCAAAACTTAGGTGGTACCGAGTTATTACCTTTATACGCGCGCTTATCCCCGCAAGAGCAAGCGCGCATCTTTAAGCCTTCAGGTGCGCGACACATTGTGTTGGCAACTAATGTCGCTGAGACATCACTGACTGTGCCGGGTATACGTCATGTGATCGATACCGGTATTGCACGGATTAGTCGTTACAGCGCCAAATCGAAGATTCAGCGGCTGCCCTTAGAGGCGGTCTCTAAGGCGAGTGCCGATCAGCGTAAAGGTCGCTGTGGTCGTGTGGCAGAAGGTGTGTGTATTCGTCTTTACAGTGAAGAAGATTTCACTTTGCGAGATCAGTTTACTGAGCCTGAGATTCAGCGAACTAATCTAGCCTCGGTCATCTTGCAGATGCAGGTGCTTGGTTTTGGCGATATCGAAGAGTTTCCGTTCGTTGATCCGCCGGATAGTCGAATGATCAAAGATGGCTACCGTCTGCTACATGAGTTAGGTGCTGTGGATGCGACACGGCGGGTGACGAATCTTGGCCGTAAGTTGGCGCGTTTGCCGATTGATCCGAGGATTGGTCGGATGTTGCTTGAGTCTGCGCATACAGGTTGTCTAACCGAGTTGTTGATCATTGGTGCGGCGTTATCGATTCAAGATCCGCGTGAGCGTCCGTTTGATAAGCAGCAACAGGCAGATGAAGCGCATGCTTTATTTGCAGATGAAAAGTCTGACTTTATTGGCTTTGTGAATCTGTGGAACTTTCTTCAAGAACATCGCGAATTATTGACACGGCGAAAGTTTGAACGCTTGTGTCGTGAGCGGTTTATCTCGCCAATTCGAGTGCGTGAGTGGATGGACGTGCATTTTCAGCTGAAAGAGCAAATGCGGGAGCTCGGTTATAAGTTGAACGAAAAACGCGGTTCCTATGAAAGCATCCATCAAGCGGTGATTAGCGGCATGCTCAGTCACTTGGGTCAGCGAACGCAAGGTAAAGAGCGTGATTACCTTGGTGCGCGCAACACGCGTTTCCATATCTTCCCCGGATCATCGCAGTTCAGTGCACAACCTAAGTGGATTGTTGCCGCCGAGCTTGTTGAAACTACAAAGTTGTATGCGCGCAGTGTGGCTACAATTCTTCCAGAGTGGATTGAAAAGCTTGCCGGTCATTTGGTTAATCACAGTTACTTTGAGCCGCACTGGCAAGCTAAGCGAGGGCAGGTGGGTGCGTATGAGCGAATTACCCTGTATGGCCTGACCATCGTCCCGCGTCGTCGTATTAACTACGGCCCCATCGATCCGGTTGTCTCGCATGATTTGTTTTTACGCTTTGGCTTAACCGAAGGTGATATGCAGACGCGTGCGCCTTTCTTCCGCCATAACCAAGAATTGATTGCTGATCTGCATCATGAAGAGGCAAAGCTTCGTCGGCGAGATGTCTTGGTAGACGAAGAGGCGATCTACCAGTACTACGCTAAACGCATACCTGAGACGATTTATAGCGTTGCGCAATTAGAAAAATGGTTGCGCGAGCAAAAGAATAAAAAGCTGTTGCACATGCGTCGTGAAGATATCGTGCGACGTGATAGTGATCTGGATGAGGCGCAATTCCCAGACAGTTTGTTAGTCGGTAGTACGCATCTGCCGATGACCTATCACTTTGAACCAGGAAATGAGGCCGATGGCGTGACCCTGCATGTACCCATGCCATTACTTAATCAGCTAGATACCGGTCGTTTAGATTGGTTGGTGCCAGGTTTGATTGAAGATAAGGTGATTGCGTTGATTAAGGGTTTGCCTAAAGCGCTGCGCCGCCAATTTGTACCGGTGCCTGATTTTGCGCAGCAAGCCTTAGCGCGTATGCAGCCATCTTCAACACCTTTGCATCAAAGTTTGGCATTAGCGCTTAAGCAGATTACTTCGGTGCATATCCCAGAGGATCAATGGCAGCTTGAATCGATCGAGCCTTTCTTGCGTATGCGGATTAAGCTTCTCAGTGCGGATGGCATGGAGGTTGTGACCTATTCGCGTGATATTTCAACCTTACAGCGTGACTATGCTGATGAAGTGCAGGTGGAATCATCATCAAGCAAAACTAATCTGGCGATCGAGCAAGACGATGTGCGTGATTGGGATTTTGGCGATCTACCCGAGTCTGTCGATGCGAATGTCGCAGGTGTAGATATGCGTTTGTATCCAGCGGTAGTTGATCAGGGTGAATGTGCAGCGGTGCGCTGTTTAGATTCGCAAGCGCGTGCGGCATCGGCTCATCAGAAAGGTTTGCGGCGTATGTTGTTGATGCGTTTAGCGCCAACAGTGAAAGATTTACGTAAACGTGTAAAACAGCAGCAGGCGATGCTGCTGCAATATACAAAAGTACCTTCGCGTGCGGGCAGTAATGCAAAGCCGATTGCGTTGGATGAGCAATTGGTTGAGCGAATTGTTGATCTAGCATTTGATCTTGCGAATGTGGATGTGCGCACTCAAGCTGCCTTTGAGGTGTTATATGACTTGGGTCGCTCAAAGTTGCATGAGATTGCGGATCAAGTGATCACAACGATGACTCAAGTGCTTGCTAGTTACCATCAGCTACGCAAGTTGCTCGATAAGGTGACGCATATCAGTTTGCTCAGTTCAGTGAAGGATGTGCAGGCGCATATGGACCGACTGGTCTATCAAGGGTTTATTAGCGATGTGGCTGCTGAACCGCTAGCGCAATACGGACGTTATCTCAAAGCGATTGAGATGCGGGTCGAAAAGCTTCAGGCAGGTGGTCAGGCGCGTGATGCGCAAGGGATGCGCGAGAAGGCAGTGGTAGAAGAGAAATGGCTGCAACGCGATCAGCAGGCGCGAGAAAAGGGCTTGTTTGATGAGCGTCTTGATGAGATTCGTTGGCAGCTAGAAGAGCTAGCTATCTCCTTGTTTGCGCAAGAGGTGAAAACCTTATATCCCATCTCGGTAAAGCGTCTTGAAAAGCGTTGGAAAGAGTTAGGGCTCTAGTCGTTTAGCTAGGGTAAAATCGATTTATTGTTAATCACACATTCAAGGAACACTCATGGCGACATGTCACTGTGGATCAGGTAAACCTTATGCAAAATGCTGCGAGCCTTATATCAATGGTGAGCCAGCACCAACCGCTGAAGCTTTGATGCGTTCACGTTATAGCGCGTATGTCGTAGGCGCTGTGGATTACTTAGGTGAGACTTTGCATCCGGACCATCGCTCTGACTTTGATCGTAATGCGACCGCTAAATGGGCCTCAGAATCAGAGTGGAAGCAGCTGGATATCTTGGCGACCGAAGGTGGCGAAGAAGGTGATGAGGAAGGCATCGTTGAGTTCCGTGCGATCTTCAGTGAGTCTGGCGGTGAAGATATGGCGCACACCGAACGCAGTCGCTTCGTCAAAGAGGGCGATCGTTGGTATTACGTAGATGGTTTGTTGCCAACGCCTGTGACTTATCGTCGCGAAGACGAAAAGATGGGTCGTAACGATCCATGTCCTTGTGGTAGCGGCAAGAAATATAAGAAGTGCTGCGGCAAGTAAACAAACCTTATAGCGAGTCCTGCGTTCAAAATCGTGATCCGATCCTCTCGGTTCTGCGAGAGGTACTTGTTGATTGTCATCACGTGCTAGAGATTGGTAGTGGCACCGGTCAGCATGCGGTTTATTTTGCTGAAGCACTAGCACCCCTAATTTGGCAGTGCAGTGATGTTGAAGAACATCATGCAGGTATCAATGCGTGGATTGATGACTACACGGGCGATAATTTACGTCGTCCGATTGCGCTAGACGTTACACGCGATGCTTGGCCAAAATCTCACGTTGATGCCATCTATAGTGCGAATACTGCACACATCATGAGCGAGCCAGATGTTGAAGCTATGTTCGAAGGTGTAGGGCGTCTATTAACTGCTAATGCACCGTTCGTTTTATACGGACCATTTAACATTGATGGCCAATATACGGCTGAAAGTAATGAGCGCTTTGATCAGTATCTTCGTGCGCAAGACCCCGAGATGGGTGTGCGCGATACGGCATGGTTAAAAAGCTTGGCTGATAAAGTTGGGCTCACACTTGAACGAATGGTCGATATGCCGGCCGATAACAAAACATTGATATGGCGAAAACTGTAGGTCAACGTATTAAGTCGTGGGGTATCACGCTGCTATTGGCAGTGGTGGTGTTCTCAGCGCTATCGGCGTGGAAGTCGAAAGATATGTTGTTAGGTCCGGCACCCGTGTTAGCCGGTTATGACTTGCAAGGTCAGTTGATGACGCTTGAGCCTAAAGATGAGCCGACGCTGATTTATTTTTGGGCGACTTGGTGTCCGATCTGCGGTTTTACTATCTCAAGCATTGCAAGTATCGCTGAAGACTATCCCGTGATTACCGTGGCAACGACATCCGGTAGTGAAGAAGAGATTGCGACTTACCTTACGCAAAAGAACATTAGCCTGCCGGTAATGATGGATGACTCAGGTGATTTAGGTCGCCACTGGGGTGTGACGGGCGTGCCCGCGATTTTTATCGTGGATTCAAAAGGGCAGATTATCCATCGCAGCTTGGGTTATGCCTCTGAGGTTGGTCTAAGAGTGCGCTTACTACTGGCTGATTAATATTTTATTTACAAAATAATGGAATAAGCGTTAACGCGAACCTTCTTGGAGGGTTGGGGATGCCATTTATTTTTTTACGCTTAATAACATTGCTCTGTTGTTTATGTATGAGCGCTAGTCTCCTTGCTCGAACCCCCGAGGGTGCTGTCAATAATCGAGATATGAACGATGATGGAATGGTCGATTTGTCAGAATGGGAAAAGAAGAAAAGTATCTTTAATAAGATTGACTCTAATAGCGATGGCTACCTTACGCCAGATGAGTTTGCAGCACATTGGACTCGAAGAGGAATTCCTTTTGACAAGGATGGTGTACTACCCAACCCTTCGTTTGAATTCTTAGATACCGACCAATACATAAAGCACTCAGTTCAATATCCACAGGGTGATGGCCCGTTTCCTGGTTTAATGTTGCTTCACAGTAGTGGAGGGTTTCTAAGCTCTCAGTTTTATGTAAAGCTTTATCTAGATGCAGGATACGCGGTTTATTCTCCTGATTTTTTTCATCGACATGGAATAACTCACGAAAATCGTTTTTCAACATGGTCAACTTATCGTGAGCCTATTGAATATGAGTTAGCTCAACTAATTCAGGTTATGAAAGAGGATCCCAAAATTGATGGGGAGAATCTTTTTGCGATTGGGTTTTCCAATGGCGGTTATTGGGCTACGTACCTAGCAGGGACTTCCCAAGTCAATGCTGCTTCATCTCATTATGGTGTGTGGAGAATAGAGAAGGGTAGAAACGCAAGCTGTACAAGTTACCCAGCTTATTATCTTGGTCCTCAATCAAATCCTTTATTAGCTTTGCATCCTAAGCATGATTCGACTCAAGATATATATTGTGCGAAGTATGCTTGGAATGCGGCTAAGACAAGAGGATTTGAAAAGCTTACTTCGTACATTTATGAGCAAAAAGATGTAACGCATGCTTGGCATGCTGATGTGCCAAGCGAGAGTTACAAAAAGAATGACTGGGTTGTTAAGGATTCAACCGAAAGGACATTGGGATTCTTTGAAAAATTCAAAAAATAGCGCTGTTGTTTAATCTTCGCCAATGATGCGCTCTTCGCGAGGTGCGCTGAGGAGTTTTTCTGCTTCTGGCTGAGTCTTGGCGAAAATCAGGCGGCAGTCGTGGTTCATATTGGCACCGCCAATCTCAGCACGTTTGGTGCGAGCGAGCTCACGAGCTTCTTTGTAACTATCTAATTTATCAACATATTCCAATTTCTTGGTATTGTTGGCAGGGTTAACCGTGACGAAGTACACAAAATAAGGCATGGTTAGAACTCAATAATAAAAAACGCCGCAAGCCTATCATGAGGCCGGTTAAGCGAAAACCACGTGTTAGTGGTGCATAGGGGGGATGTCATGGATAAAGATTCTGAGTTTCAAAGCCAGATAACAAAGTTAGGTAACCAGATGGTGGATGGCTTTCATCTGTTGGGCCTGTTTGTCATTGGCGCTGCGATTATTTGGGCCTCTTGGGCGGAGGTGTTTAATATCATCGCTGAGCATGACCATCCAACCATTAAAGACATCCTCTTGCTATTTATCTATTTAGAGCTTGGAGCGATGGTCGGCATCTATTTCAAAACCAAGCGACTGCCGGTGATCTTCCTGATCTACATCGCGATTACAGCTTTGACGCGTTTGTTAACCATCGACGCAAAACAAATGACCGATATTCATATGATTACCGTAACCGGTTCAACTTTAGTGTTATGTATGGGGGTTGTTTTGCTGCAGTTTGGTAGCTCCAAACTTCGTGGTTCATCTGAATGTGAAATGGATACCAAAGGTTAATGGCAGATTTCCCGAAAATATCGCGCGCTATCCCTCAGCAGCGTTATAAGTATGGTGAGTTCATGGTCTCGGTCTTGGGTGATATTGAAAGCCCTGAGCCACATGACTATCGATACATCATGGCTTTTGTTAAAGAGGGCGGCTCAAAGCCTGTCGCTTTTGTCACCTGTGAACGTTCTGAAGGTGACTTTCGTCAGCAAGGACAGTATCAATTGCGGGTTATAAATAGCTCCATGGATGAAGTCATGGCAGCAGATGATCGTTACGGTAAATTGAGTGTTTTCTGCGAGCAGGGGCTCGAAATTGGCAGTCAATTGCTTTCTCTGGCTGATGAGCAGCCATTTCCGATCGGATAAACCCTATCCATCTACTGCTTTTTAGCGCGGTTTCGGTAGAATCTGTCTCAGAATAAGTAGTAACTCTTTTAGGAGGCGACATGAGCGAACAAGCTGAGAGCGCACAATCCAACCCAATTCTTTCAATCATCCTTGCCGGTATCGGTTTGATGGGTGTTGCCGCGGTGTTTTTGCCAGCGGATCTCGTGCCTCAAATCTCTCAATCAGCCCCGACTGAAGAGGCTAAGCCAGAGGCTTCTGTTGCAGCTGAGTCAGCACCGGCACCGGTTGTTGATAAGACAGACGTTAAAGTAGCACCTGTGTTTGTACCAGTAGAAGAGCTAAGTCAAACAGAACAAGTCGTCGAGACGGTTAAAGAAGCTGTGACTGAACAGGTTGAGCAAACGCAAGAAACAGTTGCCGATGTGGCGACTGAAGCGACGAATACGGTGACTGATGTTGCAGATACAGCAGTAACGGCAGTGACTGACATGATGAATACCGTGATGCCAACTGCACCGGTAAATTCAACTGAACAACCAGCTAACAATACGCAGCGTCCAGCGGCGCCTCAGTTCCGTCCTCAGTACATGCCGTATATGGATGGTCGTTGGCCGGCACCTCCGGGCTACTACCCACCGCAGAACTATCAGCCGCGTCCACCTTGGGGTTACCAACCACCGCCTCAGCAGCAGCGCTAATAAAAAAGCCTCGCAGTGCGGGGCTTTTTATTCGGGCAAATTGTGAATTAATCCTCTTGAGATCCCTTTTCTTTTTGTCCTGCTTCTTCAGTGGCTCGAACGAAGGGTCGCATCTCGCCACGGTCATGCTCGACAACAACATAATTGCCATCTGCAAAGGTCATCTTGGTGGCGTAGAACAAGGTTTTTTTGTTTCGTTTGATAATCGCAATAATCAGGCCTGCGACTGAACCGATCAGGGCGCCATCAATACCCATAGCAAACCAGAGAACCGCAGCAAGAATGCCTGCTGAAATAACCAAGGCAATAATGAAGGTGGTGAAATCAAATGCGAGCTTTTCAATGGGGTCAGTCTTAATTTGGAAGACATGCTCAGCTTTATAAGACGCCGTTTTATTGCTGACGACATTGATAGACGAGTTGCCATCATTAAGCGTAATAGTGCCTTCTGTCCCAAAAGAACCTTCGGTAACTCTTAACATACAGTCCCCCAACTATATTCAAGTATATGTTTTTTATCATGAAGCTTAAAAGGGCACAAACACTCTGAATATTAGGGAATACTTCTTAGGCACTAGCAATTTCGGTGCTGAAGTCGGTTTCTTGCTCTGCATATAAGCTTGCATACAGGCCATCTTCTTTGAGTAATTGCTGGTGACTTCCGTCTTGTACGAGCTGGCCACCATCAAAAACCAAAGCGCGATCGGCTTGTTTCACTGCGCTGAGTCGATGTGCAACGATTAAGGTGGTTCTACCTTTTAAAAAGCTTTGAAGTGCTTTGTGCAATTTATGTTCGGTATCTGTATCTAAGGCGGATGTGGCTTCATCTAATATCACGACTTTAGGGTCACTTAATACTAAGCGGGCAATGGCAAGTCGTTGGCGCTGACCACCGGATAAACGAATACCGTTACGTCCAACTGTGGTGTTTAAGCTGTCGCTAAGTTTTGTAACGGTGTCTTTTAACTGCGCGACCTCGAGCGCATGCCATAGTTGCTCATCAGTAAAGTCGCGACCTAGTGTGAGATTGGCGCGTATCGTGTCGTTAAACAACGCTGGATGCTGAAGTACAGTAGCAACGTTATCGCGAACCACGCTTAAGCCGATCTCTTTGACGGAATGTCCATTGAAAAGCACATCGCCTGACTGTGGCGTATAGAGCCCAAGTAGTAATTGAACGAGGGTGGTTTTACCGCCGCCACTGGCGCCAACTAGAGCAACTTTCTCGCCGGATTCAATTCGGATATTCACATCTTTGAGAACCGGTGAATCGGGTAAGTAGCTGAAGGTGAGATGGCGTGTTTCGATCGAGACAGTATCGTGATCGATAAAGGGATTGGTTTTTGCTATGTACTCTGGCTCTAACCCGACATCCATCAATTGATTGATACGCACCAAGGCGGCGCGTGCTGAGTGATAGGCGTATTGAATACCGAGTATCTCTTGTACGGGCGTCATCATGAACCAAAGGTATGCAAAGACAGCGAGCATCTGGCCAATTGAAAGGTCTGAATATAGAACCATTACCATCGATAGCGCGCGGAAGGTGTCAAAGCCAAACAGGAACACCATGAAAGAGAATCGACCCGCTGCATCAGACTTCCAGGTGTAATTGGCTGAATGGTCACGAATATTACTCGCAGCATCGATAACGCGTTGAACGAAATGCTTCTCGCGGTTGGCAGCGCGAATCTCTTGAATCGCATCGAGCGTTTCACCTAATGATTCTTGAAATAACTGATAAGCTGAGTTTTCTTTCTTTTTAAGCTGCTTAACGCGCCGACCTAACGCGGTGGTGAGGTAAATCACAAAAGGGTTGAGCAGCATGATGAAGAGTGCGAGCTGCCAATGCATCCAGAACAACACAATGGCTGTGCCGAGTATGCTTAAAACGGCGACGATGAATTTACTGGTGGTTTGGCTAACAAATTGATCGATAGCATCGAGATCCGTCACCAAATGCGAAGCAACGGTGGAGCTACCGAGCGTTTCATATTCCGACATCGAAAAACGTTGCAGTCTTAAAAGTAGGTCGCGGCGCATTCTAAAGATGAGGTCTTTAGAGATGATGGTGAACTGACGTGTTTGCCAAACGCCGAATATCAAGCTGGCTAAGCGAAGTGAGATGGTGAGTACCAAGATGGCGGTGATGTAGAGGATGGCGCCGTGCCATTCGCTTGGAAATAACTGCTGAAGTGCGGCGACGGTGCTGCCTGGTTGATTGAGTAAAACCTCATCAACTAGTAATGGAATGAGTAGGGGGATAGGTACCGATACAGCCGCGCCAAAAATCGCGATAAGGTTAGCGCTAATTAGTTCGCGGCGATGCCGCGTTATCATGCTGATAAGCTCGGACCAGCGATAAGGTGTTGAGCGCAGTTGGGCAGATTCGAATTGCATCTCAGGAGTATCAATGCCGCTTGTTTTCAATACAACTCACAATCACTTACAACGACTAGGAACTTTGTTCGCTTTGCTCATGATGTGGCTATCAAATGCGACATTTGCACTGAACTTTGAGGGTGAATTTGTGCAAGGGGGCATGGTGGTGGTAAAGGATGCTGATGTGATTGCCGCTTGGCAGGATGACGAGTCAGTGCGTGTATCTGATTCAGGTCGCTTCTTGTTGGGTTTTGGTCGTGATCATGGCAAGCAAGTGGCGATCAAAGTGAAGTACCGCGATGGCCGTGAAGAAGTGTTAAGCAAGACTATTGCGCCGCGCGAGTTCAATATTCAGCGCCTCACGATCAAAAACAAGCAGCAAGTTAACCCCACTAAGCCTGCGATCTTGGCGCGCATAAAGCGTGATAACGCCGGGGTGAAGAAAGCGCGTGAGCTTAATGATGCGCGTGAGGATTTTGCTCAAGGCTTTATCTGGCCAGCGATCGGACCTATCTCTGGTGTTTATGGCAGTCAACGGATTCTCAATGGCACGCCAAAGTGGCCTCACTATGGGGTGGATATTGCGTTGCCGACCGGAACGCCGGTAGTGGCGCCTGCGGATGCGATTGTGACTTTTGCGGATGACGATCTATTCTATTCTGGTGGTACGTTGATCATGGATCACGGTCATAAGCTGAGCTCGAGCTTTTTGCATTTAAGCAAGATCACGGTAAAGCCGGGTCAACGCGTGAAGCAGGGAGAGGTGGTTGGCAAGATTGGTGCGACAGGTCGGGTTACTGGTGCACATCTCGATTGGCGGATGAATTTACGCGGTCATCGAATCGACCCACAATTATTGGTCGAACCGATGCCAAAAGTTGCGCAATAAGCCCCGTTATTAGGTGGTTCGTGCGATAATTACGCCATTATCTTTTTTAACCGGCGTGGTGGGAAATGAGTTCGCGTTATTTGTTAATTTTCAGTCTGTTGCTGTCAGGTGTTGCCAGTTCTACCAATCTGCTCGAGCTTTATCAGCGGGCGCTCAAGGCAGATCCAGAGTGGTTGGCCGCGCAGTCGACTGAAAAAGCATCGGCTGAGGCCTATCCGCAGGCGTTGTCGTATCTGCTACCGAATGCCTCGGTGACCTCTGCCTATACCGACAGCTTCAAAGATGCTGGTGACACCAATTCTCGCTTAGATTCGTTAGTGATCAATCAGCGTTTATTCAACCTGGGTTCGTTTGCGGGTTTGAGTCAGGCTGATTTGAAAACCGAGAAAGCAAAGATTGTTCTGCGTGATGAGGTTGATGCGCTGAAGTTACGTGTGACTGAGCGTTACTTTGATGTGCTGACTGCGCAGGATGGTGTGACCTTTGCAGAAGCTGAAGAGAAAGCGCTTTCACGTCAGCTTGATCAGGCTAAGTTGCGACTCGAAGTGGGTCTGATTCCTATTACTGACGTGCTCGAAGTGCAAGCACGTTTTGATACCAGTGTGGCAGCGACCATCGCGGCACGTAATGAGCTCGATAGTGCGTTGGAATCGTTAAAGACGGTTGTCGGTCCGGATGTGAATAACAGCTTACCGGTGATGAAAGCCGATGCTGAGTTTCTAACTCTCGATCCTGCATCGATGGATGAGTGGTCAGATTTAGCAATGCAAAACAATGCGGCGCTTGCGCAGGCGCGTTTAAATGTTGAGATTGCCGATAAGCAAGTGGACATCAAACGCTCAGGTCATTTTCCAACTCTAGATCTTAAGGGGTCATTTAATCGTTACGAAGGTGCCGAAGCTAATCAGGTTGATAACGAATCAGTCGCAATCACCTTAACGGTTCCTTTGTTTGCAGGTGGTTTGACATCGTCTGAGTCAGCGGAAGCGAGCTATTCCTACGAAGCTGCGAAGAGTGCGTTGGAATTATCTCGTCGTGTAACGATGCGAGCGGTACGTGATGCATATCGTGGTACGCAAGCGGCAATGTCGCGCGTTAAAGCACTCAAAGCGGCTGAAGAGTCAGCGCAAAGTGCATTGAATTCAGTCGAGCAGGGCTTGACCGTCGGCACACGCACAATTGTGGATGTGCTGGATGCGCAAAGTAACTGGTATAAGGCGCGCCGCGATTACGCGCAAGCGCGATATGACTATGTAATTAATGTGCTGAGTTTGCAGCGTACAGCAGGAAATTTAAGTGATGCGTCAATTGAGCGTGTAAACGCAATGTTGGCCAAGTAAGGTTTATAGACGATGTCTGGTAATACGATTGGTAAATTATTTACGGTAACAAGCTTTGGTGAGAGTCATGGTTTAGCCATTGGCTGCATCATTGATGGTTGTCCTCCAGGCATGGAGCTATCAGAAGCTGACATCCAGCCAGATCTTGAGCGTCGTCGTCCCGGTAAAACCCGTCATACCACGCAACGTCGTGAGATGGATGAGGTGCAAATCTTATCCGGTGTATTTGAAGGTAAAACCACCGGTACGCCAATTGGCCTGTTGATTCATAACACCGATCAGCGATCAAAAGATTACGGCGATATCGCGCAGAAGTTTCGTCCCGGTCATGCGGATTACACCTATATCCAAAAGTACGGCATTCGTGACTATCGTGGTGGTGGTCGTTCATCAGCTCGTGAAACGGCGATGCGAGTGGCTGCTGGTGCGGTAGCGAAAAAGTTTTTGAAAGAAGCTTTTGGTATTGAGGTGCGCGGTTATTTATCAGCACTCGGTCCAGTAACGCCTGAGGGCTTTTCTTGGGATCCGGTAGAGAACAATCCTTTCTTCTGGCCGGTAGAATCACAAGTCGCTGAGCTTGAGACCTATATGGATGACCTGCGTAAAAGTGGTGACTCTGTAGGTGCAGAAGTGACTGTCGTTGCCGAAGGCGTGCCACCAGGTTGGGGTGAGCCGATCTTTGATCGTTTGGATGCCGATATTGCTCATGCCTTGATGGGTATTAATGCAGCTAAAGGCGTTGAGATAGGTGCTGGCTTCCAGTGTGTCTCACAGCTCGGTACTGAGCATCGTGATCAGATGGCGCCAAAAGGTTTTCTGAGTAACAACGCTGGCGGTGTGCTCGGTGGTATCTCGAGTGGTCAGGATGTTGTGGCACGTGTGGCTTTTAAGCCAACATCAAGTATTCGCTTAGGCGGTCAAACGGTTGATGTAGCCGGTGATGCAACCGATGTCATCACTAAAGGTCGTCATGATCCTTGTGTCGGCATTCGTGCGGTACCGATTGCGGAAGCGATGTTGGCCATTGTGTTGCTCGATCATGCATTACGTCAGCGTGGCCAAAACGGTCATGTAACGCCAGAAACGCCTGTTATTCCTGCGTCAGCTGAGTAAGCGTCCGGGTTCGGCGGGCGTCATTATGCAGCTGCCTTACTGGCGACTCTCTTCCTTCTATTTTTTTTACTTCGCGCTCTTGGGCGCGTTAGTACCTTATTGGGGTTTGTTTTTACAAAACCGCGGCTTTGATGCGATTGCGATCGGTGAGCTGATGGCAATCCTGATGGCGACAAAAATCGTCGCTCCCTATATCTGGGGTTGGCTGGGTGATCACTTAGGTCATCGTATGCGAATTGTGCAGGTTGCCTCGTTAATCTCTTTATTGGTGTTTGCCTTGATGTTTGAGGCAAATACCTATTGGTCAATTGCCTTGGTAATGACCTTGTATAGCTTCTTCTGGAATGCATCGTTACCGCAATTCGAAGTGGTGACCTTTACCTATCTAAAAGAACGTATCGCTAAATACGCACAGATCCGCTTATGGGGTTCGGTGGGTTTTATTATTACAGTGCTACTGCTCGGAATGTGGGTTGATCATCAGGGCACAGAGGTTATTTTGCCGGCAGTCATGGCAATCTTCATTAGCATATGGCTGAGTTCCTTATTTGTTAAAGACCCTGACCCAGAGCCGCATCCTCATCAAGAGATCTCTTTATCGCAGGTGCTCAAGAAGCCGGCGATCATTGCCTTCTTTGTCGCGGTTTTTTTGATGCAGATGAGTCATGGGCCTTATTACACTTTTTACTCAATCTACATGGAGCAACACGGTTACAGCAAAACCTTTATTGGCCAGATGTGGGGATTGGGTGTATTTGCTGAAGTGCTGATGTTTATCGTGATGCACCGACTATTGGAACGATATGGCGCGCGACGCGTCTTAGTGGCAAGCCTATTATTAGCCGCTATGCGCTGGATAATGATTGGTGCTTGGCCAGATTCCTTAACAAATATTGTCTTAGCGCAGTGTTTGCATGCCGCTACATTTGGTACCTTTCATGCATCAGCCATTCATTTGGTGCATCACTACTTTAGGGGGCGTCTACAAGGCCGAGGTCAGGCGCTGTACTCGAGTGTGAGTTTTGGTGCCGGGGGTGCGATGGGGAGTTTGGCTAGTGGTTATGCTTGGGAAAGTTTAGGGCCGTTTCATACCTTTGCAATTGCAACGGTGTTTGCAGTGATGGGTGCGTGGGTTGCGTGGCAATTCATCGATAGCGCTCATGATCACTGAGGATAAAAAATGCGTTTGATCAATCAACTTAAAAAGCGATTGTTACCGGTGCTGATTCTTGGCGGTGCTGTCTTGGTGGCTGCGTTACTTATCGCAACTAAGCCTCAGGTCGAGCCTGTTATCGCTAAAGAGAAAGCATGGCTTGTTGGTACACAAGCAGTGCAGATCGTTGAAGCCAATCCTCATCTCACTCTATTTGGTCGTGTCGAATCTTTATGGTCGACGAATTTGACCGCGAGTACGCCAACTGATGTGGCAAAGGTGCATGTGGTTGAAGGCGACAATGTGACACAAGGCGATGTGTTGGTCTCGTTAGACGATCGTGATGCCAAACTTGTTTTGCAGCAGCGAGAAGCTGATGTTGAGCAAGCCGAAGCCAAACGGATCGCAGAGAAAAATCAATACAAGACAGATAAAGAAGCACTGCCACGTGAAGAGAATCTTCTTAGCTTTGCTAAAAAAGAAGTCGAGCGTTTTGAACGGTTAGCCAAAACTCAGGTGGTTGCGGTATCAGCGTTAGAGCAAGCGCGTCAGGCGTATGAGAAACAGGCGATTGCATTTGCAACGCGTCAACAAGCATTGGCGAATCATGAGTCACGTCAAAAAGAAGCAGATGCAGCCTTTACTCGCGCTAAAGCATTGCATGATCAAGCGCAGATTGAGTTATCGCGTATGCAGGTCAAAGCCCCCTTTAAAGCACGCGTAGCAAAGGTGAATGTTTCACCTGGTCAGCGTCTTCGTACTGGTGATGTGATTGCCGAGGTTTATGACCTAGATGCTTTGGTCGCACGAGCACAGATACCCACCTCGCAGCTGATGAATTTGCGACTCGCGATGGCGAATAATCAAACCATCACCGCAAAAGCTGTCGTGGATGGTCAACAAGTCATCGGTATCTTTAAAAACCTGGTGGGTGAGGTTGAGCAAGCGAGTGGTGGTTTAGAAGCCTTGTTTACGCTTGAGCAAGGTGATGCTGTGTTGACGCAAGGTCGCACCATTCAGCTAGATGTTGTGTTACCCAAAATCGCAGGTGTAGTAGTGATTCCACGTGAGGCGTTTTATAGCGGTAATCGCGTATTCGTCATGGATGCTGAGCATCGCATGCGTTCTGTTGAGGTAGCTTTGTTGGGTTCGACACAAGATGATGCAGGTGAGTCTCGTTTAATTGTGCAATCAAACAAACTTAAAGCTAGCGACAAGTTGGTGACAACCCAGTTACCCAATGCGATTGATGGGTTGCTATTACGCTCATCTGAGGCGCAGTAATGACCGGTTTTCAGCATCGTAATGATTTGATCGGTATTTTTGCGCAGAACAAGGTTGCTGCGAATCTGCTGATGATCATCATGTTGCTGACCGGCGCATGGGGTTTATCTAATCTTAATGTGCAGTTTTTCCCTAACTTTGAACTTGAGATTGTTCAAGTGCGCACGGTTTGGGCAGGTGCAAGTGCGGAAGATGTCGAACGCTCGCTTACACAGCCGTTAGAGAACGCCTTAAGGTCAGCCGATGACCTTGATGATATGAGCTCTACCTCTGCGCAAGGGGTGAGTGTGGTTACGCTTGAGTTCCCTGAAGGGAGCGATATGGGTGACAAGGTATCCCGCGTCGAAGAGTTGGTGAACTCTGTTCGTAATCTACCCCAAGACAGTGAGCGAACAGAGGTAACGCATTTGGCGCGATACGAAGATATTGCGCGAATGATGGTGTATGGCCCGGATGAACTACGTCAGTTGCGACCTTTGGTGCGTCGTTTAGAACGTGAGCTTCTCGATGCGGGTATCTCACGTGTTCAGATAAATGGTTTGCCGGAAGAAGAGATAGCGATTCAGATACCACGCCGTCATCTTGAAGACTTATCGTTATCGCTTGATCAAATCAGTCAAAGGATCAATGCCACCTCTCGTGATTTACCTGCCGGCATGTTGGGGCGAGATGAAAGTGGCGTCGAGATTCGTACTCAAAGTCAACGTCGTGATGAAAAAGGCTTCGCTGATCTTTCTATCATCTCAGATGAAAATGGACGTTTGGTGTTAGTTGGCGATGTGGCTGAGATCGAGCGGCGTGCGCGTCCTAATCAAGTCACCATTACCTACAAAGGCAAGCCTGCGATTGAAATGAAAATGCAGCGCGCCACCACGGCAGACTCACTTAAGTCAGCTGAAATCATGAATAACTATTTGGCAGATATTCGACCACGTCTACCACAAGGTGTTGAATTAGTTCTTTATGACGAGAACTGGCAGCTGATCAAAGATCGTATCAATCTGCTGTTAAAGAATGGCTTAGGCGGCTTGATTTTGGTGGTGGGTATTCTTTATCTCTTTTTGAATGGCCGAGTGGCGACATGGGTAACCGTTGGTATCCCAGTGTCTTTCATGGCGACCTTGGCTGTGATGTATGTCGCGGGCGGCAGCATCAACATGATTTCGTTATTCGCACTGATCATGGCGCTCGGTATTATCGTCGACGATGCCATCGTGGTAGGTGAAGATGCATTAACACACCATCAAACAGGTGAGAGTTCGCTTGAAGCAGCAGAGGGTGGTGCGCGTCGTATGTTAGCGCCGGTTATGTCCTCATCCTTAACAACCATTGCGGCCTTTATTCCCTTGTTCGTTGTCTCAGGTTTGATCGGTAAGTTTCTCGGCGACATTCCGTTTGTGATTGTCTGTGTGATCTTGGCTTCATTGATAGAGAGCTTCTTAGTTTTGCCTGGCCACTTACGCCATAGCTTCAAAGGTATGACAAAAGCCAAGCTTGGTTCGTTCAGAGATCGTTGGAATGTACGCTTTGATAAGTTCCGTGATGGCACTTTCCAAAAAGCGGTGACATGGGCAGTGGATAACCGCATGGCAACCTTAGCGATCGCGTTATCAACCATTATTTTATTAGTCGGTCTTTTGGCCGGTGGTCGCATGGGCTTTACTTTCTTCCCATCGGTGCCAGGCAATATTGTCGTGGCGTCAGCTAGCTTTGTATCGGGTACACCGCCTGAGCGCGTACATGCATTCATTGATCATGTTGAAGAGCAGCTTTATGAAACAGACAAAGCCTTAGGTGGTGGTCTGGTTAAGTTTGCGCAAGTCAGTAAAGGCATGTCTTATCTCTCAGATGCGATTCAGTCGCAAAAGGGAGATCAGTTCGCCTCTGTATTTGTTGAGTTAATTGCTAATGATGCACGTGAGGTGACCAACGATCAGTTCACCACAAAATGGGAATCGCTGATTACTAAGCCACCGGGACTAGAGTATTTCAGTATGGCGGCCCGCAAGGGTGGTCCACCAGGACGTGATCTTGAGATTCGTTTAACCGGCTCTTCCGATACCGAACTTAAGATGGCTTCACTTGAGCTTACCGAAGCGATTAAAGCTATTACCGGTACCCGCAGCGTTGAAGATGATCTGCCATTCGGTAATTTACAGTTGATGTACGAACTCAATGCCACCGGAGCAGCATTAGGTTTATCGACAGATAGTGTGGGGAGACAGTTGCGCGCTGCACTTGATGGTCAGTTGGTGCAGATCTTTAACGAGGGTGATGACGAAATTGAAGTCCGTGTCATGTTGCCGGATAACGAACGTCATCGTCTCTCAACGCTCGAAAGCTTCCGTATTTATCTCCCGAATGGCAACACAGTTCCTCTAAGTTCGGTGGTTGATATTAAAGAACGTCGTGGCTTTAAAGCACTTCGACACGCTGATGGTCAGCTAGCAGTAACCGTTCTTGCAGATGTGAATACCAAGGTGGCAAACGCAAATGCGATTCGTGAGCAATTAGCTGCGTCTGTTTTGCCGCAGCTAGTTGAAAAATACGATGTGCATTGGGCTTTTACCGGTAAGGCTGAGGATCAAGAGCAAACAAAATCTGACATGAAGCAAGGTGCGCTCTTTGCGCTAGCAATGATTTATATCGTACTGGCTTGGGTGTTTAGCTCTTATGGTTGGCCGCTGGTTGTGATGGCGATTATTCCGTTTGGTATCGTCGGCGCCTTGATGGGTCACTTCTTTATGGGGATTACACCAACCATCTTGTCGATGTTTGGTGTGTTTGCGCTATCGGGTATCGTGGTGAACGACTCGATTATTCTGGTGGTTTTCTATAAGCAGCTACGTGAAAAGGGTGAATCGATTCGTGATGCTGTGATTGCCGCATCGCGCCTGCGTTTACGTGCGGTATTGCTCACCTCATTAACGACGATTGCAGGCTTGCTGCCTTTGTTGTTCGAAACCTCGTTGCAGGCGCAGTTCCTGATTCCGATGGCGGTTTCAATTTCATTTGGTTTAGCTTTTGCGACTTTCTTGGTGCTGTTCTTGGTGCCTGCTTTGTTATCCGCTATGGAATACCGACTCAATCCTGCGGAGAAAACCGCTTAAGCCGATTCTTTACACAAGCGAATCATCGCTTGTGCTGCATTCGATAGGCTGCGCTTTTCGTGTGTCACAACACCCAGTTCACGTTGAAGCTGAACTTTTGGAATCTTGATCTCGCGGATGTCCTCAGCGATCAATGTTTTAGGTAGTAGCGACCAGCCTAATCCGGTTGAAACCAACATGCGCAGTGTTTCTAAGTAATTCGTTTCCATCGCAACGTTAAGTACGAGTCCTTGATTGCGTAACAAGCTTTCTAAGATGCCGCGAGTATAGGTATGCGTACTGGGTAGTACGGCAGGGTGCTCAGCAAGATCAGCTAAGCTGGCTTTTTGATGACACAGCGCATGATCTTTAGCAGCAACGAAAACTAGAGGGTCGTGCCAAATGGTTGTGAGTGACAGACGCTCACGTGGCGAGGGTGGCAAGGTCACGATCGCCAATTCCAACTCACCGACCTCAACAGCATGACATGCCTCTTCGGAATCCATGAACTGAATGTCGAGTTCAACATTTGGATAGTGCTGCGTGAATTGCCGCAGAGGATCCGGTAATCGGTGAAGGCCAATATGGTGTGAGGTACCCATAGTGAGTTTGCCCGCGATATCACCTTGCAGATCAGCGACTACGCGTTGCAGTTCTTTTGCATCATTTAAAAGGCGTTGTGCACGAGGAAGTAGGGCGTGGCCGGCCTCAGTCAGAGCGACTTTGCGTCCGATTCGGTCGAATAATTGGGCTTTGATATCAGTCTCGAGCTGCGCGATGCGTTTACTGATCGCAGATTGACTGACAAACAGCTGCTCAGCTGCCTGAGAGAAGGAAGTATGTTGTGCCACAGTAACAAAGGCTTGGAGAGCTGACAGGTCCATATTTATTCCTAAAAGGAATGTAATTTATAAAAAATATGAATTTACGGGATAATTGTCAATCAGTAAAGTTCGCTCATCTATTCAAGGAGTTAGCTGTATGGCAAAAACGCTTTACGACAAATTATGGGATTCGCATGTGGTGCGACAAGACGATGACGGCACCTGTTTGCTGTATATCGATCGTCACTTGGTTCATGAGGTGACCTCTCCGCAAGCGTTTGAAGGTCTGCGAATCGCAAATCGTCAGCCTTGGCGTCTGTCGGCTAACTTGGCTACGCCAGACCATAACGTACCAACCACTGATCGCACCAAAGGGATTGAAGATCCTATTTCGCGTACCCAGGTTGAGACCTTGGATCAAAACTGTGACCACTTTGGTATCACTGAATTCAAGATGGATGACATTCGTCAGGGTGTTGTGCACGTTGTCGGTCCTGAGCAAGGCGCAACCTTGCCGGGTATGACGGTTGTGTGTGGTGATTCGCATACCTCAACACATGGTGCCTTTGGTGCCTTGGCACACGGTATTGGTACCTCAGAAGTTGAGCACGTGTTGGCGACGCAGTGTTTGATTCAAAAGAAATCAAAAGCGATGAAGGTCGAGATCGTCGGGCCAACTGCGCCTGGCATCACAGCGAAAGATATCGTCTTAGCGATCATTGGTGAGATCGGTACCGCAGGTGGCACCGGTTATGCTATTGAGTTCGCAGGGCAGGGCATTACTGATCTTTCAATGGAAGGTCGTATGACCTTGTGCAACATGGCTATCGAAGGCGGTGCGCGCTCGGGCTTTGTTGCGGTTGATCAAAAGACCATCGATTACGTTAAGGGTCGTCCTTACGCGCCTACCGAAGTGCAATGGGATCAAGCGGTGACCTATTGGAATACCTTGAACTCAGATGAAGGTGCGCAATTCGATAAAGTGGTCACGATTGAAGGCTCAAGCATCAAGCCGCAAGTCACTTGGGGTACATCACCTGAGATGGTGGTTTCGGTTGATGCCAACGTGCCTGATCCAGCAAAAGAATCTGATGAGGTTAAGGCTGAAGGCATGTCACGTGCGTTGACCTACATGGGCTTAGAAGCGAACACGCCAATCAATCAGATTGCTATCGATAAAGTTTTCATTGGTTCATGTACTAACTCACGAATTGAAGATTTGCGTGCAGCAGCTGAAGTGGCGAAAGGTCGTAAAGTTGCTGATAACGTGAAGTTGGCCTTGGTTGTACCAGGTTCTGGTTTGGTTAAGCAGCAAGCTGAGTCAGAAGGTTTAGATAAGATTTTCACCGAAGCCGGTTTTGAATGGCGTGAACCAGGTTGTTCGATGTGTTTGGCAATGAATGCTGATCGCCTTGAGCCAGGCGAGCGTTGCGCATCAACCTCTAACCGTAACTTTGAAGGTCGTCAGGGTCAGGGTGGTCGTACGCATTTGGTGAGTCCTGCGATGGCTGCTGCTGCGGCAGTTGCTGGTCACTTCACTGACGTTGCGTCGTTGGCGTAAGGAGAGTCGAGATGGAAAAGTTCACAGTTTTTAACGGTGTTGTTTGTCCTTTGGATCGCTCGAATGTTGATACCGATGCGATCATTCCAAAGCAGTTTTTGAAATCGATTAAGCGAACAGGCTTTGGTCCTAACTTATTTGATGAGTGGCGTTATCTTGATCATGGTGAGCCAGGTATGGACAACAGCAAGCGTCCATTAAACCCTGACTTCATTCTTAATGATCCACGCTACGCAGGTGCGCAGATTTTATTGGCTCGTGAAAACTTTGGTTGTGGATCATCACGTGAGCACGCGCCTTGGGCGCTTGAAGATTATGGCTTTAAAGTGATCATTGCGCCTAGCTTTGCGGATATCTTTTTTAACAACAGCTTTAAAAATGGTTTGTTGCCGATCATTTTAGATGCGCAGACGGTTGATGGCTTGTTTGCTAAAGCAAATGGACCAGAGGCTCTAAAAATTGAGGTCGACCTTGGAACTCAAGTCCTTAGGATTGGCGATGAGACGATTTCATTTGATGTAGATCCATTCCGTAAGCATTGTTTGATAGAAGGCCTTGATGACATTGGTCTGACCTTGCAGCATGTTGATGACATCAAAATTTATGAAGAAAAGGCGAAGCAAAATACGCCTTGGCTATTTAACTGATTTAAGGAATCACTATGACTAAACGTGTATTGGTACTGCCAGGTGATGGCATTGGTCCTGAGATTGTTGCTGAGGCGGTCAAGGTTCTTGATAAGTTGGTTGGCGAAGGTCTTGATATTGAATTAGACGAAGGTCTGGTTGGCGGTGCGGCCTACGATGCAACCGGTAACCCTTTACCGGAGGCTACCTTGGATATGGCGCGTGAAGCAGATGCCATTCTGCTCGGCGCTGTAGGTGGCTATAAATGGGAGTCGTTGGATATATCAGTTCGTCCTGAAAAAGGTTTGCTAGGTTTACGCTCAGAGTTGGGTTTGTTCTCAAACTTGCGTCCTGCGGTCTTATCGCCACAGTTGGCTGATGCATCTTCACTTAAGCCTGAGATTGTTGCGGGCTTGGATATCATGATCGTGCGTGAATTGACCGGTGGCATTTACTTTGGTCAGCCACGTGGCATTCGCGAGCTTGAGAATGGTGAAAAGCAAGGCTTTAACACCTTGGTTTATGCAGAACATGAGATCGAGCGCATTGTGCGTTCTGCTTGTGATATTGCTATGAAACGTGGCAAGAAGCTGTGTTCAGTCGATAAAGCGAACGTGCTTGAAGTGACTGAGCTATGGCGTGAAGTGGCGACGCGTATTGTTGAGAACGAGTACCCAGAGATTGAGTTGAGCCACATGTATGTGGATAACGCTGCGATGCAGTTAGTTAAGTGGCCAAAGCAATTTGACGTGATGGTGACCACGAATATGTTTGGTGACATCTTGTCTGACTGTGCCGCCATGTTGACCGGTTCAATTGGTATGTTGGGTTCTGCATCACTGAATGAAAAAGGTCAAGGTATGTACGAACCAATTCATGGTTCAGCACCGGATATCGCAGGTAAAGGTGTTGCTAATCCATTGGCAACGATTCTGTCGACCGCCATGATGTTGCGTTATAGCTTGAATGAAGAAGCGATGGCTGATCGTATTGAAGCGGCAGTGAATAAGGTTCTGGACCAAGGTTTGCGTACGCCAGACATCATGTCTGATGGTATGACCGAAGTGAATTGTGAAGCGATGGGTGATGCTGTCGTTGCAGCGCTGTAAGGAAGAATTAAATGACAATTAAGCGTGTAGGTTTTGTAGGTTGGCGCGGCATGGTGGGTTCCGTATTGATGGAACGCATGCAAGCGGAGAACGATTTTGCACACATTGAAGAGCCAGTATTCTTTACCACCTCACAGGTCGGCGAAGCAGGCCCTGATGTGGGTAAGGGTTCAGCGCCACTGAAAGATGCATCTGACATTAATGAATTAATGTCAATGGACGCAATCGTGACCTGTCAGGGTGGCGATTACACCAAATCAGTTTTTGACGATCTGCGTAAAGCGGGCTGGAAAGGCTATTGGATTGATGCGGCATCGTCATTGCGTATGGCTGATGACAGCGTGATTGTTTTAGATCCAGTGAATCGTGATGTGATCGATTCAGCTTTAGCTAATGGCAAGAAGGACTTCATTGGTGGTAACTGCACCGTGAGTTTGATGTTGATGGGCTTGGGCGGCTTGTTCAAACATGACTTGGTTGAATGGATGACAGCCATGACTTATCAAGCGGCATCTGGTGCGGGTGCGCGCAATATGCGCGAGCTGCTTAACCAGATGGGTCATCTGCGTGATACTTCAGCAAACTTATTAGATGATCCTTCATCTGCAATTTTGGATATCGATCGTGTGGTCACTGATGACATGCGTTCATCAGCATTCCCAACCGAGAACTTTGGCGTGCCATTGGCGGGTAGCTTGATCCCTTGGATCGATGTGGCGCTTGAGAACGGCCAATCAAAAGAAGAATGGAAAGCGGTTGCTGAAACCAACAAGATTTTAGGTCGTAGCGATCGTCAGATTCCGATTGATGGTACCTGTGTGCGTATCGGTGCGATGCGTTGTCACAGCCAAGCATTGACCATTAAATTAAAGAAAGATGTGCCAATCGATGAGATAGAGCAAATGTTGGATGAGGCGAATCAGTGGTCAAAAGTGGTCCCTAACGAGCGTCAGATCACGATGAAGGAGCTCAGCCCTGTCGCTGTCACTGGCACCTTAACAGTGCCGGTTGGCCGTTTGCGTAAATTGAATATGGGTCCAGAGTTTTTGAATGCCTTTACCGTAGGTGACCAATTGCTTTGGGGTGCGGCGGAACCATTACGTCGTATGCTTCGTATCTTGATTGAGCAATAATCTAAAGCGGCCCTTGTGCCGCTTTTTCGTGGAAGTTGAATGAAGCGTTTTTTGTTAGCACTCTCTTTGCTTATCTCACACAGTGTTTTGGCGCTGGGTTTTGGCGAGCTAGAGCTGAAGTCTAAACAGGGTGATCCACTTGATGCACGCATCGTGTTGGTGAATCTTGGTGAGGTTAACCTAACAACGATTAAAGTTGAATTAGCATCCGCAGAAGCACATTCCGCGGCACAGATCCCCTTTGAGCAGGTTTTATCTCAGCTAGCGTTTCGTGTGCAGTCATCAGTTGAGCATGATGCGGTTGTTCGTGTGACCTCTAAAGAACCGATCAATGCTGATTTCTTGCAGTTCTTGGTTGATATGGCGTGGCCACAGGGTCAGCTTCGAAGTGAATACACTATCAGCTTAAAGCTTCCTGATACGACAGTGGCGTCTTCGGTTGCGGTTGAACTAGCGCAAACATCTTCAGCGACGGTGATCGTACGGAAAGACGATACGCTCAGTCAGATTGCACTAGAGCATAAGGCGAGTGATGTCAGCATGACGCAAATGATGATGGCATTGCACATGAATAACCGTGAAGCCTTCATCAACGACAACATTAATTTAATGCGAACCGGTGCGGTACTTCAGCTGCCGCAAGCTGAACAAGTGCGTTCTATTACACGTGGTGAGGCGGGTCGTCATTTCGCAGCCCAAATGCAACAGTGGGATGAGATCCGTGGTTTGAATGTACCTTCAGCGCAAAGCGAAGTTGGTATTGCCCCTGTTGTAGAGCAATCGGACTATCTACAGATCTCGACACCAGAGTCTCAAGATGCTGAAGGTCAGGCAGGTGTTGTTCAGGCAGAAGGTGAGTTGGTTGATCAAGAGTCTCAAGCGATCAATTTGCTGCAGGAAGATGTTGCTGCTAAGCAGCTGACTAATGAGCGCTTAGAGGAAGAGGTTACCTTGCTGAAAGAGCAAGTGACCGATATGCAGAAGCTGCTCTCAGTACAAGATCAAGAGCTTGCTCGGTTGCAGGTTAATGGCGCTACAGATACCGAAGAAAAGGGTTCTGTGGCTGCTGAGTTGAAAGCAGAGGCAGCAGCGTCACCAGTTGAGACATTCGAGATTAGTGAAAAGGATGTAACAGGCCTTTGGGATAAAGCCCGTGAATGGACATCAAAAAGCTTGCCTGAAAAGGTGAGTCAATTTGCGGATGTCGTTCTGCTAGCGATGTTGGTTGTCATTGTGGGCGTGTTTGTTCGTTTGTTCTCAAGCTCACCTAAAGCAGAAGCGGAAACAGCAAAAGTCGATCAAACACCACTGAGCCCAGAGCAGACAACAGATGATATTGAGATCCCGGTAGAAGGGGATTTGTTAGAAATCGCACATCTGTTTATTGAGCAGCAAAAATACCCAGAAGCTGAAAAGGCACTTTATGCTGCACTGGATGGCGAGTACGACAGTCTGCAAGTTGGACATGCCTTGTTGCGTGTTTATTTCCTCACAGGGCAAACAGATCAGTTTATTCGTGTGGCTGAAGAGATGGCCAGTCTGCAGCAAGATCTTTCTGATCGTGAGAAATGGCAAGAAGTTGTCGAGATGGGGCATCAACTGCGACCTGATCATTACTTATTCCTTGTGGCAGGTCATAAGCCTGAGCCGGTTGATCCACCGCGTGCTTCCAGTGCGGATCTTGAGTCGTTAACCACTGACGCTGATGCTGTTGATCAGTCGCCGGAGTCATCATCGGATGTGAATACGTTGGAGATGGCGCTACCTGAAGGTCAGTCGGCAGAACAACTGAACCAAGCTGTAGGCCAGAGTGATATCCAATCCGATGATGTAAAAGCAGTTGATGCGAACTTTGATACGCAAACCCAATCTGCAATCGATAGTTTGTTTAACGATGGTCAAGAGCGCCAAGTCGCGGATGAGTTTGATTTAAAGTGGAATCTTGTAGATACCTATTTAGATATGGGTGACAAGGACGGTGCATTGCAGCTGTTGCATGAACTAATTGAAGAAGCACCTGAAGAGTTGCGTGATGAAGCTCGTCGCTTATTGAAGGAGCTTGAGTAAGGATGCGCATTGCGCTCGGCGTTGAATATGACGGAAGTCGCTTTCATGGCTGGCAAGCGCAAGAAGAGGGTGTGCGCACTGTTCAAACCTCACTTGAACAAGCTCTAGCGAAAGTCGCAAACCATCCTGTCCGTGTCGTCTGTGCAGGTCGAACGGATACTGGTGTGCATGGTTTAGGTCAGGTGGTTCACTTCGATACAGAGGCGCAACGTACCCCAAGAAACTGGGTGCTTGGTTGTAACGTCAATCTGCCTGATGATGTCAGCGTAACATGGGCGAAAGAGGTCGATGAGGATTTCAGTGCGCGCTTTTCTGCGATAAGTCGCAAGTATCGATATTTTATTTTGAATCGCACGGCTCGCTCGGCACCACTGGCAGGGCGTGTTACCTGGATTCATCGTCCTTTAAATTCTGATCTCATGCATCAAGCCGCCCAGGCTTTGGTGGGTGAACATGACTTTTCCAGTTATCGCGCCTTAGGCTGTCAGGCGAAAAGCCCGATCAGAACGCTGCATTCGATCTCGGTTGAACGGCATGATGAGTTTGTTGTGCTCAGTGTGCATGCGAATGCCTTTTTACATCACATGGTGCGCAATATTGCCGGCGTGTTGATGGCGATTGGTCGCGAAGATCAGCCGGCGGATTGGGCGAAGACGGTTCTAGAGTTCCGCGATCGGACCTTGGGCGGGGTGACATCGCCACCCGAGGGTTTATATTTTGAGCAGGTTGAATATCCTGCGGAATATGATTTGCCGGCAGCATCCCCGAGCGGATTTCCCATTCAGCCATAATTGACCTGATCACACCCTGAATTCGCGGTGGTTTTGCATCGTCAAGCAGGGTGCTTTTCCTTCATAATAAGCGTCTTATGCGAACTCGAATCAAAATCTGCGGAATCACCTCGGTTGAGGATGCCTTGGCGGCGGCTCGCTTGGGTGCAGATGCGATCGGCTTGGTGTTTTATCCACCGAGTCCGCGTTGTGTTGAGGTAGAGCAGGCGGCAGAGATTGCGGCAGCCTTACCGCCGTTTGTTACTACGGTGGGGTTGTTTGTGAATGCTGATGAGCAAAGCATTGCAGATGTTATCTCTCGCGTGCGTATTGATTTGATTCAGTTCCACGGCAATGAATGCAAAGATTATTGTGGCTTGCATCAACGTCCTTACATCAAGGCGGTGCGCATGAGCGATGATGTTGATCTGGATAAGCAGTTCAATGATTTCTCACAAGCGCGTGGTTTGTTGCTAGATACTTACAAAGCCGGTGTGCCAGGTGGTACAGGCGAACAATTTAATTGGGATCGCGTTCCCGCACATCTTGCTGACAAGATCATCTTGGCAGGTGGGTTAAACCCAGAGAATGTGAAAGACGCGGTAGCGCAGGTACACCCTTATGCTGTTGATGTCAGCGGTGGTGTGGAATCTGCGCCAGGTAAAAAAGATACAGAAAAAATGGCCCGCTTTATTCAGGCGGTGCGTAGTCAAGAGAGCAGATCATGAAACTGACCGATCTACCTGATGCATCAGGACACTTTGGCCCTTACGGTGGCGTATTCGTTGCTGAGACTTTGATGGAGCCGATCGACGAGCTTCGTCATGCGTATGAAAAATACATGAAGGATCCAGAGTTCCTTGCGGAGCTTGATGTTGATCTTAAGCATTATGTCGGACGTCCTTCACCGATCTATCATGCAGAGCGTTTAAGTCGCGAACTAGGTGGTGCACAGATCTACCTTAAGCGTGAAGATTTAAATCACACCGGTGCGCATAAGGTTAATAACACCATCGGCCAAGCCTTGCTAGCAAAGCGCATGGGTAAAACACGCATCATTGCTGAAACTGGTGCAGGACAGCACGGTGTGGCAAGTGCCACAGTGGCTGCACGCCTAGGTTTGGAATGTGTGGTTTACATGGGCGCTGTGGATGTTGCCCGTCAAGAAGCAAATGTTTATCGCATGAAGCTATTGGGCGCAGAAGTGCGTGCAGTATCTTCAGGTTCTAAGACCTTGAAAGATGCTTTGAATGAAGCGATGCGTGATTGGGTGTCGAATGTGGATAACACCTTCTACATTATCGGCACTGTGGCAGGTCCTCATCCGTACCCTGCGATGGTGCGTGATTTCCAAGCGGTGATCGGTCGTGAGTCGCGCGCACAGATGATGCAAATGACCGGACGCTTACCTGACAAGCTCGTTGCTTGTGTGGGTGGTGGTTCTAATGCGATCGGTTTATTCCATCCATTCATCGATGATGCGGAGGTTGGTATCGTTGGTGTTGAAGCTGCGGGTAGTGGCTTAGATTCTGGTATGCATGCAGCGCCTTTGTGTGCGGGTAAGCCGGGTGTTCTGCACGGTAACCGTACCTATCTGATGGAAGACACCAACGGTCAGATTATTGAAACGCATTCGATCTCAGCCGGTTTGGATTATCCGGGTGTTGGGCCTGAGCATGCGTGGTTGAAAGATACCGGTCGTGCTGAGTATGTAGCTGTCACAGATGCTGAGGCGTTAGATGCATTCCACCGTTTGACTCGTACAGAAGGTATTATTCCTGCCCTTGAAACAAGCCATGCCATTGCGCAGGTGATCAAGATGGCGCCTACCATGAGTAAGGACCAGAGTATTCTGGTGAATCTTTCAGGTCGTGGCGACAAAGACATGCACACAGTTGCTGCGAAAGAAGGATTGACGATATGAGTCGTATTGCGGGCTGTTTTGCCGCTCTTAAAGAAAACAATAAAACGGCACTCATACCTTTTATCACCGCGGGTGACCCTCAACGTGAAGTGACCGTCCCTTTGATGCACACCTTGGTAGAACAGGGTGCAGACATCATCGAATTGGGTGTTCCTTTCTCAGATCCCATGGCAGATGGTCCTGTTATTCAGCGTGCCAGTGAGCGTGCGCTTGAGCACCACATGTCATTGCGTGATGTGTTGGCAGTGGTTACTGAGTTCCGTAAAACCAACTCTGATACGCCAGTTGTCTTGATGGGTTATCTCAACCCAATCGAAATCATGGGCTACGAAGCATTTGCTGCAGCCGCACAAGATGCCGGTGTTGATGGTGTGCTGACAGTGGATATTCCGCCAGAAGAAGGTAATGAGTTAATCAATGCGATGCGTGCGCATGAGCTCGATCCAATTTATCTCTTAGCACCAACCTCCACCGAAGAGCGCATCCGTAAGATCACCTCGACCGCCAATGGCTTCGTTTATTATGTTTCTTTGAAAGGCGTTACCGGTGCGGCGAATTTGGATGTTGATGCGGTGTCGGCAAAACTCGATGCCATTCGTCAGACCACCGAAATGCCGGTTGGCGTAGGTTTTGGTATCAAAGATGCGGCGACTGCCAAGGCCATGGCGGCGATTGCAGATGCCGTTGTGGTGGGTAGTGCGATTGTCCAGCGAGTTGAAGATAATGCCGGCGATATTGCGGCAATTCAGGCGTCCGTAGGCGAGTTGATCGCTGAGATGCGTACCGCGATTGATGCCATTTAGGATCGATCTGCTGCTATAATTCAGCCATATTTCACGAACACGTCGAGATCACCATGAGCTGGTTTGAAAAGTTAATGCCGAGCCGTATTCGCACCGAAGTGGCGAGTAAGAAGGGTGTTCCTGAAGGTCTTTGGACCAAGTGTCCTAGCTGTGAAGCGGTGCTCTATCGTAACGAGCTAGAACGTAATGGCGATGTTTGTCCTAAATGTGATCATCACATGCGTATCAATGCTCGTCGTCGTCTGGATTTATTCCTCGATGAAGAAGGCCGTGTTGAGATCGCTGAAAATCTTGAGTCAGCCGATCCGCTGAAGTTTAAAGACAGCAAAAAATATCGCGACCGTATGGTTTCAGCACAAAAAGCGACTGGCGAAAAAGACGCGCTAATCGTGATGCGCGGCACATTGCATAACAATCCAGTTGTGGCTGCAGCTTTCGAGTTCTCTTTCATGGGTGGTTCGATGGGTTCTGTGGTCGGTGAGCGTTTTGTCCGTGCTGTGAATACAGCTTTAGAAAATAACTGTCCGTTGGTGTGTTTTGCGACCTCGGGTGGAGCGCGTATGCAGGAGTCTCTGTTCTCATTGATGCAGATGGCAAAAACGTCGGCAGCGCTTAATCGTTTATCAAAGCGTGGCTTACCGTTTATTTCTGTTTTGACCGATCCAACAATGGGTGGTGTATCCGCTAGTTTTGCGATGTTGGGTGATCTCAATGTGGCAGAACCGAATGCATTGATCGGTTTTGCAGGCCCTCGTGTTATCGAGCAAACGGTTCGTGAAAAACTGCCTGAAGGCTTCCAGCGTTCAGAATTCCTCCTCGAGAAAGGTGCTATCGACATGATCGTCGACCGTCGTGAGATGCGTGATCGTCTCAGCAACGTGTTGATGATGCTGATGCAAAAGCACAAGTCGGCATAAAGTGTCCGCTAAGTCGCTCGAGCAATGGCTCGATTGGCAACTCGAACTTCATACCAAAGAAATTGACCTTGGCCTCAATCGGGTGTCACGTGTGTGGCGAGCGATGGGAACGCCTGCTATTGCTGATAAAGTGATTACCGTTGCCGGGACTAACGGCAAAGGATCAACCGTCGCCTTTTGTGAAGCGATTTATCACGCAGCGGGTTATCGTGTTGGGTGTTATACCTCGCCGCATCTACTGCGTTATAACGAGCGCATCCGCTTAGATCATCAACTGGCTAGCGACGAACAAATTGTTTCTGCGTTTGAAGCGATTGATCAAGCCCGTGGCGAGATTCCTTTAACCTATTTTGAATTTGGCACTTTGGCTGCATTGTGGCTGATGGCGCAAAGCCGGATGGAGATCGCTATCTTGGAGGTGGGTTTGGGTGGTCGTTTAGATGCGGTGAACATCATCGATGCCGATGTCGCGGTGATCACCAGTATTGGCTTAGACCACATGGACTGGTTGGGTAATTCGATCGACAAGATTGGGTTCGAAAAAGCTGGTGTGATGCGCAAAGGTCATCCTGCAGTGCTTGCGGCGAAAGACTTACCGTCGAGTGTTAAAACGCATGCCGATAAGATGGGTGCACCGACCTTTACGATGGGTGAGCAATATCACTTTGAACAAAGCGCTGGAGGCTGGAGCTGGCAAGGTCAAGCACGAGTGCGTCGAGCGCTGCCGTTGCCAAGCATGCGCGGTAGTGTGCAACTTCAAAATGCTGCCGCGGCATTACAGGTTGTTGAGTTGCTCGAAGAGACTTTTCCCGTGGATCAAAATGCTGCCAAAAGCGGTTTGATAGATGCCAAGGTCTTTGGTCGTTTCGATATCTATCAGCACAAGGCGCGATTTGTGGTGGATGTAGGGCACAACCCAGAGGCGGTCGGTCATTTGGCATCACATCTTGGTGATTTATTTGTGCCCGGTAAAGTTCACGCTGTTGTCGGAATGCTGAAAGATAAATCGATTGCCGAAACCTTAGCGGTTATAGCTCCCCGGATAGAACAATGGCACTTGCTTGATTTGAGCGATAACCCACGGGGCGCAAGTGCCGAGCGTCTTGCGGAATTTTTGCCGGCAGAATCTGATAAGCAGGCATATTCATCAGTTAAAGATGCCCTGGATGCGCTTGATGCGGAGTTGAGTAGCGATGATTTGGTGGTGGTTTTTGGCTCCTTCGTAACGGTGGGTGCGACACTGGAATGGTTGGGCGAAATGCCTGCCTAATCTGGGTATACTGAATTCATCAATTAGTAGGGTAGTTCATTGTGGATCAAACACTTAAACAACGTCTTGTCGGTGCAGCGGTTCTGGCTGCTCTCGTGGTGATTTTTGTGCCGATGTTGGTCGGTGAACCTGATGAGCGTGTCATCGAAAAACCGGTGATTGCTGAGCCTCCCAAAATCGAGCCATTTGCTTCTGAGTTGTTATCTCAAGAAGTGTTGATGCCTGAGCGTATCAAGCCAGCCGAAGTGGATTTGACAGATGCTAAAGCGCCTTTAGCCGAGGCAAAGCCGGTTGTGAAACGACCCAAAGTGGGTATCGAGGCATGGGTTGTGCAAGTGGGTAAGTTTTCGAATCGTGAGAATGCGCAGAAGCTTGTCGCAAGCTTACGTAAGGCAGATATGCAGACGCCGGATCCTGAGGAAGAGACGATTGCGGGTAAGACATCATATCGCGTGATCGTGGGTCCATTCCTGAAGAAAACGCGTGCTGAAGGTCTGGTTGAGAAGATTCGTAAAATCTCTGGCACAAAGGCGTTTGTCACTAGCTTTCAATAGGTCATTTAGCCCTTCGCACTGCGCCAAGCTCTGATAAGATTGCGCCTTTCTTCATGAACCATTAGGAACTTCTCGATGCCTTGGCTCGATTACGCGCTGATCGCCATCTTGGTCGTTTCAACTCTGATCAGTCTTGCTCGTGGCTTTGTCCGCGAAGCTTTCTCTTTAGCTATCTGGATTGTGGCTTTTTGGATCGCTTGGACCTTTTTCCGCGAACTGGCGTTTCAATTTGAATCCTATGTCGATTCGCCAACCGTCCGATTAGGTGTGTCGTTTGCGCTCTTGATGATCGCAGCGCTGTTGATCGGCGGCATGGTTAACTACCTTTTAATCCAACTCATTGAAAAAACGGGTATGAGCGGTACGGATCGCTTTATCGGCATGATCTTTGGCGTTGCACGTGGTGTATTGGTGATTTCGGTTTTGGTGTTGTTGTCAGGCCTGACAACCTTGCCAAAAGAAGCTTTTTGGACTGAGTCGCAGCTCATTCCTTATTTCCAAGAAATTGCTTTTTGGTTACGTGACTTATTACCGCAAGAGTACGCGGAGTATTTTCGATACACAGCTGTTGAATCATCCTTGAGGGAGATCGCCTAAAATGTGTGGCATCGTTGGCATTGTTAGCAACCAGCCCGTTAACCAAGAGCTATACGATGCGCTGCTCGTTTTGCAGCACCGTGGCCAAGATGCAGCAGGTATTGTGACTTGCGAAGGCGATCGTCTTAACTTACGTAAAGATAATGGCTTCGCGCGTGACGTATTCGATACTGAACACATGCTTAAATTACGCGGCAATATGGGTATCGCGCACGTGCGTTATCCAACCGCGGGTAGTAGTTCATCTGCCGAGGCGCAGCCTTTCTATGTGAATTCACCTTACGGCATTACCTTGGCGCACAACGGCAATCTGACC